>NZ_JBGOBM010000011.1:0-76151 GCF_041475995.1 Chryseomicrobium imtechense
TCGAGACTGCCAAAGAAAATGGGCTCAATCCTTTCTTCTACCTGCAACTTCTTTTCGAAGAACTTCCACAGCGTGATCTAGAGAAACTCGAATCCTTCGAAGATTTGATGCCGTGGTCGAAAAATTTACCAACGAACTGTTATATCCAATCAAAGAAATAGAAAAATGCCGGTCAAAATCAACTTCTGATTTTGACCGGCATTTTCTTTAATAAGAAACAACGTGTTCACTATTTGACGCTTACCCGGAATCAGCCGCACCCGCAAAGGCTGAAAAACGCCTTCACGGGCACGTCTGATTTCCTCGGAGTTTCTAGAGTGGCGTTCTCCACATCTAATACTATTTCATTTCCGCTAACCAAGCTGCTACTGCTTCCGCTTCAGCACCTTCAATAATTCCACCTGGCATCGCGCCTTTACCTTCAAGAATAACTGTTAAGATTTCAGCTTCACTTAATCGTGATCCAACATCATTAAGAGCTGGGAAGTTTCCTTGTCCTTCAAGATTGTTACCGTGACAACTAATACAACGCTGATTCACTACAGCCTCAGCATCTACATCTGCTACATTCCCAGAATCCGTAGGTGCAGATTCTTCTGTTGAATCTCCTCCACAAGCAGCAAGTAAAAATGCAGAAGTAATTGTCAAACTAAGAAGCAATTTTTTCATCCAAAACACTCCTTTTCTCTTTTCCTATAGTATACCAAAGTTAATACCGTTTAAAACCCTCACCAAGAACTTCATATGCATCCGAAACAATCACAAACGCTTTCGGATCTACAGTTCTTACGACTTGTTTCAGCTTTGTAAATTCTGTTTGATACACAACCACCATTAAGATGGGACGTGGTTCTTCCGTATAACCACCAATCCCGGTCATCTTTGTGACACCACGATTGACTTGTTGATAAATGGCTTCCTTCATAGCTTGTTCTTCAGACGTTATGATATGCACCATTTTCGATTGGCTGAACCCGAGTTGTATAATATCAATTGTTTTGGTAGTTGTGAAAAGACCAATCAGAGCATAAAGAGCCCGTTCAATATCAAATACCACTGCTGCTGAAATAACAATCAATCCATCAATGAGAAGGACACTGGTACCTAACGACAGGCCTGTGTATTTCGTGATAATCTGAGCTGCCAAATCCGTCCCACCAGTCGAAGCATTTCCTCTAAAGACAAGGCCAAGTCCTGTACCGACAGCAATTCCACCAAATAAGGCACCAAGGAGAGGATTCATAGTCCAAGCATCCCAACTTGAAGTAGCAAGTACCACTGCTGGCAAAGTGATAGTTCCGACAAATGATTTCACTCCAAAGTTTCTACCAAGAATGATTACACCCGCAATAAACAATGGAATGTTGAATGCGTATTGTACAATCCCTGGCTGCCATCCAAATAAAGAGTAGAGAATCGTACTGATACCACTTACCCCACCCGATGCAATCTGGTTTGGTAAGAGAAATACATTGAATCCAACCGCTACAATGGCTGCTCCAATAATAATAAAAATATAATCCCGGATTTCTCGGACGATTGGCGTTTCTTCTTTTCTAGGTTTTCTTTCCTTCATATAAGCACTTCGCCTTTCACACTCAGCTAACCCTTCTCAACTCGTAAAAATCCACTACGGTAGAGTATACCATAGTGGATGAGAATGCGTTATTGGATTTTTGATCGAAGATATGCGTGAATAAAGTTGTCCAGTTCTCCATCTATAACGGCATGAACATTTCCACTTTCTTCATTTGTTCGGTGATCTTTGACCATTGAATACGGATGGAATACGTACGAGCGAATCTGAGAACCCCATCCAATTTCTTTTTGTTCACCACGGATAGCAGCAAGTTCTGCTTCTTGTTCTTCAATCCGCAATTGATACAATTTCGACTTCAACATCTTCATTGCATGTTCACGGTTTTTAATCTGGGAGCGCTCCGTTTGGCATGTAACGACTGTGTTTGTTGGTAAGTGCGTGATACGAACAGCCGAGTCTGTCGTATTGATATGCTGTCCACCTGCTCCACTTGCACGGTACGTATCAATTTTTAAATCTTCCGTTCGAATGTCGATTTCAATTTCTTCATTGAATTCTGGCATCACATCTACGGAAACGAATGAGGTATGACGGCGACCTGAAGAATCAAAGGGTGAAATACGCACGAGACGATGTACACCTTTTTCCGCTTTTAAATAGCCATAAGCATTATGTCCTTTAATGAGAAGAGTTACGGACTTGATTCCCGCTTCGTCTCCAGGTAAATAATCAAGTGTCTCCACTTTGAATCCTCGTTTGTCTGCCCACCGTTGATACATGCGCAATAGCATAGAACCCCAGTCTTGTGACTCCGTTCCACCTGCTCCTGGGTGAAGTTCTAAAATCGCATTATTTTTATCATGTTCTTCGCTAAGTAGCATTTGGAGCTCAAAGTTTGCAAGTGCTGTTTGATGCTCTTTTAAACTACTCTCAAGATCTGCATGCAAGTCCTCGTCCGGTTCTTCTTTTAACAGTTCCACTGTCATTTCAAGATTTTCTTGATCGTCTACTAACGTATTGTATTGGTCAACAATTGCTTTTAATCCATTCAATTCATTGATTGTTTTTTGCGCATTTTGTGCGTCATCCCAGAAGTCTGGGAACGTCATAAGTTCATCCAGCTCTTGAATGCGTGCCTCTTTGTTTTCTAAGTCAAAGAGACCCCCTAAAGTCTTGGATTTTTTGCGTTGAGCGTTCGAGCTCTGCGCGTGCTGCTGATAATTCAATCATGGTAATTCCTCCGCTAATTAGCTAACTGCACCGTGACAGTTTTTATATTTTTTTCCGCTTCCACATGGACATGGTTCGTTACGTCCGACTTCTGCGTCTTTTTTGATGGGTTGTTTTTTGACTGGCTTGCCATCATCTTTGGGATTAACAGCTTGCCCTTTTGCTACTTCTTCACGCTCAAGATTTTGTTGGATTTCTGCTTTCATTGCGTACTTCGCAACATCTTCTGAAACTGAGGCAACCATCGTTTCAAACATGGCAAATCCTTCATTTTGGTATTCACGAAGCGGATCCGTTTGTCCATAAGCACGTAAATGAATCCCTTGTCGCAACTGATCCATCGCATCGATATGATCAATCCATTTTGTATCAATCGAACGAAGTAAAATAACTTTCTCGAACTCACGCATACGTTCTTCCGTAAAGCGTTCTTCTTTTCCATTGTATTCTGCTGTAATCAGCTGTTTTAGCTCTTCACGAATCTGTTCGCGATCTTTTCCTTCAAAATTCAATTCTGCTTCAGATTCTTCAGGTAATAAAGTCGCTTTAATATAATCTGTCATGGCTTTTAAGTTCCACTCTGCAGGCTGTTCTGCAGTCGTGTGCACATCCACAGTACGATCGATGACTTCTTCAATCATTTTCTCAACGAGTGCACGCATGTTATCTGTTTCGAGCACTTCATTTCGCTCTTTGTAAATGATTTCACGTTGTTGACGAAGGACATCGTCGTATTGTAACAATCGCTTACGTGCATCGAAGTTATTTCCTTCCACACGCTTTTGAGCGGATTCTACTGCACGCGATACCATTTTTGACTGAATAGGTTGCGTATCATCTAGTCCTAAGCGAGTCATCATTGATTTCATATTGTCCGAACCGAATCGTCGCATCAATTCATCTTCTAATGACAAGTAGAATTGTGTAACTCCAGGGTCACCTTGACGACCAGATCGTCCACGTAATTGGTTATCAATACGTCGTGATTCATGACGCTCCGTTCCGATTACTGCAAGACCGCCAGTTTCTAATACACCTTCACCTAATTTAATATCCGTACCACGACCTGCCATGTTCGTAGCAATCGTTACTGCACCTTTTTTACCGGCATCGGCAATAATTTGCGCTTCACTTTCATGGTTTTTAGCATTCAAGATATTATGCGGAATTTTATGTTTTGTTAAAAGAGCAGAGATGATCTCTGACGTTTCAATTGCAACTGTACCAATCAAAACTGGTTGGCCATTTTTGTGTTTTTCAGCAATATCTGCTGCAGCTGCTTCAAACTTCCCTTTTGTAGACGCATAGATCAAATCCGCTCGATCGTCACGAATAATCGGTTTATTTGTAGGAATAACAACAACGTCCATATTGTAAATGTTACGGAACTCTTCTTCTTCTGTTTTCGCTGTACCTGTCATACCTGATAGCTTCTCATACATACGGAAGAAGTTCTGGAACGTGATTGTTGCCATCGTCATCGATTCATTTTGAATATCTAAGCCTTCTTTAGCTTCGATTGCTTGGTGAAGACCATCTGAGTAACGACGACCTTTCATCAAACGTCCGGTGAAGGAGTCAACAATAACAACCTCGTCTTCTTGAACAACGTAATCCACATCTTTATGCATAGAGACATGCGCTTTTAGAGACTGGTTCACAGCGTGGTTTAATCGTACATGCGTCAAATCAAATAGATTGTCGATCCCGAAAGATTTTTCGACCTTTTCAACACCTGTATCGGTTAATACTACACCCTTTGTCGATTCATCATAACTATAATCTTCTTCATTGCGAAGAAGGCGGACGACTGCATTGGCTTGTTTGTACAGCAAGGCCGCTTTCGATGCTTGTCCTGAAATGATAAGTGGTGTACGCGCTTCATCGATCAAAATAGAATCGACTTCATCGATTACAGCATAGTGAAGCGGACGCTGTACTTTCTCTTCTTTATAAAGGACCATATTGTCGCGTAAGTAGTCGAACCCTAATTCATTATTTGTTGAGTACGTGATGTCTGCTAAATAAGCCTCACGCTTTTCTGCTTTTGTTAATGCATTTGTATTTAAACCAACTGTTAACCCTAAGAAATTATACAGTTTACCCATTTCTTCTGCATCACGACTTGCTAAATATTCATTGACCGTTACAACGTGCACACCTTTGCCTGTCAAAGCATTTAAGTAAACAGACATTGTAGACGTTAATGTTTTCCCTTCCCCTGTCTTCATTTCGGAAATGTTGCCATCATTAAGAGCAGCAGCACCCATGATTTGTACGCGGAATGGATACATATTTAACACACGTCTAGAAGCTTCACGAACTACTGCAAATGCTTCCGGCAATAATTTATCGATTGTTTCGCCGTTTGTATAACGCTCTTTAAATTCAGTTGTCTTGGCTTTTAATTGATCATCGGATAACGATTCCATTTGAGAAGCTAGCGCTTCAACAGAATCAGCAATTTTTTCAAGTTTTTTAATTTCGCGTTTGTTTGGATCAAACACTTTATTCAATACACCTAACATGAAGGTCACTTCCTATTTCAGACTTATCTTTCATTTTACCACTTTTTGAAAAGCTTCATCAAGCGAAGCTACCGGTTTGCATAAAAAAAGCTCCTGCCGAGGCAGAAGCTTTACTGAATTAGTTTGTCTCGATCAATCCGTATTTCCCATCTTTACGTTTATACACAATATTTGTGCCATTTGATTCTGCATCCGTAAAGATAAAGAAGTTGTGACCAAGCATGTTCATTTGAAGGATTGCTTCTTCTTGATCCATCGGCTTTAAGTCAAACGTTTTCGTACGTACGATTGTGTAGTCTTCTTCTGCCGTTTCAGGTTCTGGAGCTAAAGCACCCTCAGTAGTAGCAAAATAACTGCCTACACCTTCACGCTCACGGAATTTACGATTTACTTTTGTTTTGTGTTTGCGAATCTGGCGCTCTAATTTATCTACAATTAAATCAATCGCTGCATACATATCTGTATGACGCTCTTCCGCACGAAGAGTTAGATTTTTCATAGGAATTGTGACTTCCACTTTCGTCTGTTTGTCGTTGTAAACTTTTAGGTTTACATTGGCTGTAGAATTCAGCTCTTCATTAAAGTAGCGATCAATTTTTTCGATTTTTGTTTCCACATATTCTCGAATTGCAGGAGTTACCTCGATATTTTCTCCACGGATGTTAAAGTTTAGCATGAAAACTCCTCCTTTATAATTGCTATACTACTTATTTCGACATCTTCTTCAAAATCCCTTCTTTTTCTTGAAAGAATTAAAAAAGATGACTTGTGAAGATTGTACACGTAATCCGCCTAATTATCCAATAATTCTGTAGGTTTCACTCAAGAAAAAATGACTACCATCAAATGGCAGTCATCTTAAAGTGTTTCGCTTCGTATTCCTTAATTTGCTTCTCGTACTGGAAAGTGAGGGAAATCTCATCCCAGCCATTGAGTAACATCTTTTTTTGGTAGGGATCGATTGAAAAATTATACATGACACCATCTGTCCCTAACAATTGTTGATTGGGTAGATCGACTGTCAAAGTGTAATACGGTTTTGCTAAAATTTCTTCCACTTCTGCTACCGGTAAACGAATCGGTAAAATACCATTCTTCATACAGTTGTTGTAGAAAATATCTGCAAAGCTTGGCGCAATAACGACTCGGAAACCATAATCACCAATGGCCCATGGCGCATGTTCTCGTGAAGACCCACAACCAAAATTCTCATGAGCAACAAGAATTCTAGAATCACTGTATGTTGGATCATTCAATACAAAACTTGGATTCTCTGCTCCATCTTCTTGATACCGCCAGTGATAAAACAAGTACTTTCCAAATCCTGTTCGTTCGATTCGCTTTAAGAATTCTTTCGAGATGATTTGGTCCGTGTCGACATTCTTTTTATTTAGCGGTGTGACGATACTCGCGATTAATTGAATAGGCTTCATACATCTCTCTCCTTTTAGACAAATGCCATTTCATACTTCCGGACATCCGTTAATTTTCCTTCGATGGCAGCAGCGGCAGCCATTGCTGGACTCATTAAATGTGTGCGGGACCCAGCACCTTGCCTGCCTTCAAAGTTTCGATTACTTGTAGAAGCACATCGCTCACCTGCAGGTACACTGTCATCATTCATTGCTAAACACATGGAGCATCCTGATTCTCGCCATTCAAAACCTGCATCTAAGAAAACCTTGTCTAAGCCAAGCTCTTCGGCCTGTTTTTTCGTTGTTTGGGAGCCCGGAACAATTAGAGCTCTCACACCTTTCGCCACTTGTCGTCCTTCCACTACTTTTGCCGCTTCCACCAGATCACTGAGACGCGCATTGGTGCATGAACCAATGAAAACATGTTGAATGGCAATGTCTTGAAGCGCTTGACCTTGTTCAAGGCCCATATAATTTAAAGCTTGTTGTAACGCCACTTTGTCCGCTTCTGTTGGACAATCCGCAAGTGTTGGGATTGTGTGTTGAATGCCCGCCCCCATCGCTGGATTGGTTCCCCACGTTACAAATGGCGAGATTTCTTTCGCGTCAATCACATGTACCGTGTCATAACTTGCTTCTTTGTCGCTAGCTAGTGATAACCATTCTGCAGCGAATTGTTCAAAGTTTTCTTGAGGTGCATACCGTCTGCCACGAAGGAATTCGATAGTAGTAGCATCAGGTGAGATTAGACCAGCTTTTGCTCCTGCTTCAATCGACATATTGCAAATCGTCATACGTTCTTCCATCGTCATGTTCCGAATTGCTTCACCTGTATATTCAATGACATGGCCCGTTCCCATATCGATACCAAACTTTGCGATAATCGCTAAAATCACATCTTTTGCTGTCACACCAAATCCAAGTTCTCCTGTGACACGCACTTCCATCGTTTTAGGTTTTGCCTGCCAAAGTGTTTGAGTGGATAAAACGTGCTCCACTTCACTCGTTCCAATTCCAAAGGCAAGAGCGCCGAACGCACCATGAGTAGATGTATGAGAATCACCACAGACAATGGTTTTCCCCGGTTGTGTCAACCCGAGTTCAGGACCAATAATATGCACAATTCCCTGATCGGGATGATCCATGTTTGCCAGTTGGATTCCAAATTCCTCGCAATTTTTCTCGAGCGTTGTCATTTGTTTTTTAGCAACTACATCAGTAATCTGTTGACGATTGATAGTCGGCACATTATGATCCATTGTCGCAAAACAGAGATCTGGTCGTCGAACTGATCTTCCGGCCATACGAAGTCCCTCAAACGCTTGAGGAGATGTCACTTCGTGGATCAGGTGCAAATCGATATAGAGAAGATCTGGTTTTCCTTGCTCTTCGACTACGATATGGGTGTCCCAAATTTTTTCGATAATTGTTTTTGCCATATAAAGTGCCCCCAGTTATCCTGAAATGTACGAAAAACAAATGCTATCTGAGACAGATTCACTGTCCAATTCTTCTATCACTTTTGCTGTCCATTGCTCTGTTGAAAGAACTCTTCCTCCTTTTAAATCCGCTGTTGTGTATCCGTCTTTCAACACACGTTCTACAGCATCTTCAATCGCCTGAGCTTCTGCTGTCAGTCCAAACGACTGCTTCAAAAGCATCGCTGCAGATAGAATCGCTCCGGCAGGGTTTGCTTTTCCTTGTCCAGCAATATCTGGTGCGGAACCGTGAATCGGCTCATACACACCAAAGGAATCGTCACGTACACTAGCGGAAGGAAGCATACCGAGAGAGCCTGTAATCATAGAAGCTTCATCACTTAAAATATCACCAAACAGATTTTCAGTCACAATGACATCAAATGAAGATGGTTCTTTGATTAATTGCATCGCTGCGGCGTCTACTAACATGTGCTCAACCGTAACGTCCGGGTAACCTGTGCGCATTTCTTCTACTATTTCTCGCCAAAGCTTACTTGAAGCGAGTACATTTGCTTTATCAACAGATGTCAATTTTCCGTTACGGCTACGTGCCAATTGAAACGCTGTCTCAACAATCCTCTCAATCTCTTTTCTTGTGTAAACGAGCGTATCGACCGCTGAGTCTTTTGTCTTTTTACGAGGTTCAGAGAAGTAAAGCCCTCCAGTCAGTTCACGAACGATTACAAAATCTGTGCCCTCTACAATTTCAGGTTTTAAAGGAGAAGCTTCTTGAAGCGCTTCATGCGCTTTGACAGGTCTTAAGTTTGCATAGAGATTAAACTGTTTACGAAGGGCTAATAATCCTTTTTCCGGTCGAACTTCAGGAGCTACCTGATCCCACTTTGGACCGCCTACGGACCCTAAAAGTACTGCATCTGATGCAGCACATACTTCAATCGTCTGATCCGGAAGGGGCTCACCTACCGCATCATAAGCGGCTCCTCCAATTGCTGCATAGTGGAATTCAAATTCATGATGAAACCGTTTGGCTGTAGCCTTCACTACGTCGACAGCCGCTTGCGTGACTTCTGGACCAATACCGTCCCCTGGTAATACAGCGATTCGTTTCTTCATATTCATTCCTCCTATAGTTAAACTGTGGCGACTAATGTTTGTTGCAATTGACGGTTGATAGCATTTAAATACGCTTTAGCACTTGCTTCTAATACATCTTGGGAAGCATTTCGTCCAATGGTGTCTCTGTCATCAAAACGTAGTTTCACGACAGCTTCACCCAGAGCATCTCGCCCTTTTGACACCGATGTGACACGATAGTCAAGTACGCGAACGGTCCCAGAAACCACTTTTTCAAGTGTATTGAAAATCGCTTCTACAGAACCTGCTCCAGTATCAGAAACCGTTACAACTTCTCCAGTCGGGCTCGTTACACGCGCTGTTGCCGTCGGAATATTAGAAGTACCGTATTGCACTTGAACGCTTTCCAACACATAGACAGGAACATCCTCTGCTTGTACTTGTTGATCTGTTAAGAGTACAAATAAATCCTCTTCAGTTATTTCCTTTTTACGATCTGCAAGATCTTTGAATGCGACAAATGCTTTTGCATAATTTTCGTTCGTCAATTCAAAGCCCATTTGTTTTGCTCTGCTGATGAAAGCATGTCGGCCAGAATGTTTGCCAAGCACCAGTTCTGTAGATACTTCCCCAATCATTGCAGGCGTGATAATTTCGTATGTCTCTGGATTTTTCAGCATGCCGTCTTGATGAATCCCAGACTCGTGCGCAAATGCATTTTTTCCAACAACCGCTTTATTCGGTTGGATAATTACACCTGTCAATTGACTCACCAGCTGACTCGTGCGTTTCGTTTCTTTTAATACAATTCCGGATTCCGTTTGATAATAGTCTCCGCGAATTTTTAGAGCCACAGCAATTTCTTCAAGTGCTGCATTTCCAGCGCGTTCTCCGATTCCGTTGATCGTCCCTTCGATTTGAGTTGCCCCGTTCTCGATGGCAGCCAGTGAATTCGCTACTGCAAGTCCCAAATCATCGTGACAATGGGCTGACAGTTTCACCTTTTCGATTCCTGGAACTGTTTCACGAAGGTAGTGGAACAATGCCCCGTATTCTGAAGGCGTGGCATAGCCAACTGTATCCGGTATATTAATCGTTGTTGCACCAGCTTTTATAACCTCGGTGATGATGCGTGCAAGAAATTCTTTATTCGAACGTGTGGCATCTTCTGCTGACCACTGTACGAGCGGGAAATATTTTTTCGCAAGCTTTACGGACTCGACTGCAATTTCAACTACTTGGTCCGGCGTTTTTTTCAACTTGTATTCCATATGGATTGGTGAAGTCGCGATAAACGTGTGTAGATGAGGTTGCTCTCCGTACTTCAACGCCTCAAAAGATGTCAAAATATCGGATTGAACTGCGCGTGCTAAACCTGTCACAGTAGAGTTTTTCACAGTTTGAGCAATTTGCTTCACTGCTTCAAAGTCCCCGTGGGATGAAGCAGGAAAACCTGCTTCAATGACTGCGACTCCAAACCGCTCCAATTGACGTGCTATCTCTACTTTTTCTGCCGTGTTTAGATTGATACCAGCAGATTGCTCCCCGTCTCGTAATGTTGTGTCGAAAATATCAATTTTGCCCACTGGTCACCACTTCCTTCTTCGGTTGTTTAGCTGCTTGCACAAACGGCATCATTTCACGAAGCTTGGCACCTACCTCCTCGATCTGATGTGTAGTTTCACTTTCTTTGATTCGTGTATAATTCGGTCGATTTTGTTCATTTTCTTGAATCCACTCTTTTGCAAATTTCCCTTGCTGGATATCTGTCAAAATGTCTTTCATACGCTGTTTTGTATCTGCATCAACTACACGAGGCCCCGATACAAAATCTCCCCACTCAGCCGTGTCTGAGATCGAGTAGCGCATTCCTGTCATACCCCCTTCATACATTAGGTCTACAATTAGTTTTAACTCATGCATTGTTTCGAAATAAGCAAGTTCTGGCTGATACCCAGCTTCCACAAGTGTTTCAAATCCAGCTTTTACAAGTGCAGTTAGACCCCCACATAGTACGGCTTGTTCCCCGAAAAGGTCTGTTTCCGTTTCTTCTTTGAACGTCGTTTCAAGCACTCCAGCACGTGCACTCCCAATTCCTTTTGCATAGGCCAGTGCGAGTTCTGTCGCTTGCCCTGTAGCGTTTTGATGGACTGCGAACAGTGCTGGAACACCTGCTCCTGCTTCATAGGTTCTACGCACTAGGTGGCCTGGTCCTTTCGGTGCCACTAGGAACACATCTACCCCTTCAGGAGCTACAATTTGATCAAAGTGAACATTAAACCCATGTGCAAAAACTAGTGCTTTTCCTTCTTTTAGGTGCGGTTGAATTTCTGCCTCGTATACTGCTTTTTGTCGCTCATCTGGAAGGAGGACCATGATGACATCCGCTTGTTCAGCGGCTTGTGCAACTGTTGTGACTTGCAGACCATCTTCTTTTGCTTGATCAAAAGACTTTCCAGGACGAACACCCACCACTACTTGGAAGCCACTATCTTGAAGGTTGCGCGCATGTGCATGCCCTTGTGATCCGTATCCGATGATTGCCACTGTCTTTCCTTGTAATACCTGTTCGTTGATACTTTGGTTATAGTACATGTTTGTCATTTTCCATTCCTCCTAGTAGGTAAGTAATTTAATTGGTGTCTGTACTTTTTGGTGCTCACGAGTAAATGCCGTCACACCTGTTCGTGTTAATTCTTTAATTCCATAGGGCCTAACAAGTTCTACAAAAGCATCAATCTTATCAGGGCGTCCCGTCAGTTGATACGTTACGACTTGTTTTCCAGCATCGATTATCTGTGCTCGGAAAGGTTCAATTAGTGTTGCGAGCTCTAGTCGCTTGGTGGCACTTGCTTGGACTTTGATCAAGGCGAGCTCGCGTTCTACCAGCACTTGGTCCGTCAAATCCTGTACTTTTAAAACATCAATTTGTTTTTGCAGCTGTTTCAACAACTGCTCAAGTTTTTGTGCATCTTCAACATGGACAACAAACGTCATTTTCGAGATAGTTGGTTGTTCAGTATGGCCGACTGTCATACTTTCAATATTGAATTGGCGTTTCATCATCAAACCTGTCACACGGTTCAATACGCCGCTTTGATTCAGGACAGTGACAGTAATGATTCGTCTCAAAACGGCTTCACTCCAATCATTTCATGCAATGCTTTTCCAGGTGCTACCATTGGAGTCACCGGTTCTAGTTGCTCGATTCTACAATCAATTAATACGGGTTCATTCGAAAGCAAGAGTTCTGGAAGCAATCGCTCGGCTTCTTCTAATGTCTCAAGCTTTACACCTTGAATGTCATAGGCGTTTGCGAGCTTCACAAAGTCTGGCTGGACAGGCATCAAGCTCTGAGAAAACCTTTCTTCATAAAAGGACGTTTGCCACTGCCTTACCATTCCGAGACTTTGATTGTTTAAGATAAGGATTTTGACCGGCAATCTCTTTTCTTGAAGAAGCGACAACTCTTGTAAGGTCATTTGAAAACCCGCGTCTCCTACAACAGCAAGTACTTTCTCATCTGGAAATGCGAGCTGTGCACCGATTGCTGCTGGGAATCCAAAGCCCATCGTGCCGAGCCCTCCTGATGTGATCCATTTATGTGGTGCTGAAAAGCCATAATACTGAGCTGCCCACATCTGATGCTGCCCGACATCCGTTGCTACAATTGCTTCCCCACGTGTAACATTTCGTGCGATTTGCAAAATATGTTGCGCTTTTAATCCATCCTCTCTGTAGTGAAGTGGATAGTGCTGCTTACTGATTTGCTGTGCTTCTTGCCAATCAAAGCTTGTAGTCGGGTTGTACGTAAATTGCACCAATTCCGATAGAGCCGTTTTTGCATCCGCCACAATTGGGATGGACGTAGGTACATTCTTGCCGATTTCAGCGGGATCGATATCTACATGAACTACAGTTGCTTTCGGTGCAAACTCTGCTAGGTTGCCAGTCAAACGGTCATCAAATCGTGCACCGATATTGATGAGCAAGTCACATTCTTGTATCGCCATATTCGCTGTGTACGTGCCGTGCATCCCAGCCATTCCTAGAAACTGCGGATGGTCGGCATCCACTACACCCAAACCTAGTAAAGTTGAAACAACTGGCATTTTTGTTTGCTCGAGAAATTGCGCTACTTCTTGTGTTGCTTTTGAAGCGAGAATTCCTGCTCCGACCAACAACAAAGGTCGTTGCGCTTGATTGATCGCCTCAGCCACTTTTTGAATTTGTAAATAATTCGGTTCAGTCGTCGGTTGATATCCAGGTAGATGAATCGGTTCAACTTGCCAGTTGAGCTGCTGAGCCGCGTTCGCTGCCAGATTTTTAGGGATATCAATTAATACCGGTCCCTGTCGTCCTGTCGAAGCAATATGAAATGCTTCTCGCACAATTCGTGGAAGGTCTTTTGCATCTTTTAATTGATAATTGTGTTTGGTGATCGGTTGCGTAATACCAATAATGTCTGCTTCTTGAAAAGCGTCTGTCCCGATTACCGTGCTGGCTACTTGTCCAGTAAAGATAACGAGAGGCAATGAATCCATCATTGCATCTGCAATCCCTGTTACTAGATTTGTTGCACCAGGACCCGATGTAGCAATGACTACCCCCGGTTTTCCAGTTACGCGTGCATATCCTTCTGCTGCGTGTATAGCACCTTGTTCATGACGCGCTAAAATATGAGGAATTGGGTTGCGATACAATGCGTCATAAATCGGCAGTACAGCTCCTCCTGGGTATCCGAAAATCATTTCAACCTGTTGTTCGTGTAGCAGTTCAATCAGCACGTCTGCACCTGAAAGTTGTTTGAGTTGCTGTTTATCCGCCTGCATGACCATTGGTATCACTCCTTTTTAGGTATAAAAAAACCCTATGCAAATGAACAGAGATGTTCCTTGCATAGGGATGAATTTGACTTCATGGTACCACCCTACTTCACAGCTTTCGCTGCCTCGTGTGTCACTAGTTAACGGTGTGATCCGGAAGGACTTACTAGTCGATGACGTTCATCCTTCGCTCAGAGGGGATGTCGATACAAGGGGCTATACCGGTTTTCAGCACCACCGGCTCTCTGCAATAGTCCACACTTGATCTTTTACCTCTTCAACGCTTTATATTTTCATAACGCCACCTGTACTTGCAGAAGTTACAAGTTTGGAGTAGCGAGCTAAATAACCTTTTTTGATTTTTGGTTCAAATACTGGTAATTGTTGCTGGCGCTTTTCTAAAATTTTCTCATCTACATCATGGTGTATCGTGCGATTAGGTAGGTCGATCACAATCGTATCTCCATCCTCTACTAAAGCAATAGGACCTCCTTCTGCTGCTTCTGGAGAAATGTGTCCAATTGAGATTCCACGCGAAGCGCCTGAAAAGCGACCATCTGTAATTAAAGCAACCTTCGTTCCTAAACCACGACCTTGAATCGCCGAAGTAGGTGCAAGCATCTCTGGCATTCCTGGCCCACCCTTTGGTCCTTCATACCGAATCACAACAACATGCCCTTCTTGCACACGTCCATCGTCAATTGCTTGCTGTGCATCTTCTTGGGAATTAAAGACGATTGCCTTCCCTTCAAATGTTTGAATGGAGGGATCCACTGCCCCAACTTTAATTACTCCTCCATCCGGAGCTAGATTTCCGAATAGAACAGACAAACCTCCTACAGGACTATAGGGATTGTCTTTTGGTCGAATAACGGCAGGATTTAAGATTTTTGCATCCTTTACGTTTTCAAATACAGATTTTCCTGTGATTGTTAACCGGTCTCCATGAATCCCACCTGGAATTTCACAAAGCTCTTTAATGATTGCTGATAATCCTCCTGCTAAGTGAACGTCGTGCATCGAATAATCGCTCGCTGGCATAATCTTTGCAAGATACGGAATTCGTTTTGCTACCTCGTTAATCTGTTCCATCTCGTATGGGATTTCTGCTTCATGCGCAATGGCAAGTGTATGCAGCACAGTATTTGTCGAACCACCCATTGCCATATCAAGTGCAAACGCATCATCAATTGCATCTTTTGTGACAAGGTCACGCGGTTTCACATCGTCTTCAATCATCCGTAAAAGGTGTCCAACGGCTTCTTTTATCAAACGATGACGTTCTTTTGATGTCGCTACGATTGTCGCATTGCCTGGGGGTGTCACACCTAAAATTTCCATTAAGGAATTCATCGAGTTTGCTGTGAACATCCCTGAACACGACCCACATGTTGGACAAGCATTTTGTTCAATATCGAGCAACTCTTGCTCTGACATCTTCCCTGACTTATACGCCCCTACCCCTTCAAAAACAGACGTCAATGAAAGAGGTTTACCGTCTGCAGATTCCCCAGCCTCCATAGGCCCTCCTGTTACAAATACTGAAGGAACGTTGGTACGCACAGCTGCCATCAGCATGCCTGGTGTAATTTTGTCGCAGTTTGGGATGTAAAATACTCCATCAAACCAGTGAGCATTGATAACGGTCTCTGCTGAATCAGCAATTAGCTCCCTGCTTGGAAGAGAATAGCGCATCCCAATGTGTCCCATCGCAATTCCGTCATCTACCCCAATTGTATTGAATTCAAAAGGTACGCCACCTGCTTCCCAAATCGCTTCTTTAACAATCTCAGCGAATTGGTTCAAGTGTTTATGTCCTGGAATAATATCAATGTATGAGTTACAAACTCCAATAAATGGTTTTTGAAGATCTTTCGTCTTTACACCAGTCGCATAAAGTAGACTACGGTGTGGCGCTCTGTCGATTCCTTTTTTTATCATGTCACTTCTCAACTGCATCACCATCTTTGTATGTAATATCCTGCAATATGAAATATATTGCAATTATCATACAATCCACAAATGCCTGTGTCAACGCCCTTTTCTAGAATTATCAGTTTTTTATGAAAGTTTTGAATTGGTGTAATCGCTTACAACTGTTGCATAGTGCGCGGTCCTATTTTTATTCTTTTTTTAAAAAAGTTTCTGCTAAACAAAGCCCTCGCACAATTTGTACACCATTTTGTTTGGCTATATACGCCGCTTGATGAAGTGTTGTGCCGGTTGTATAAATGTCGTCGACTAAATAAATTTCTTTAGGTGGGGGTTCCGTTGAAATCCAGCGAAATGGATTGGAAGATACAAGTCGTTCAGATAATGTCCGCTGGGATTGATTAGTTGCATCTACCTTCATTAGAAGATGTTGCGTTGATTTTTTGGGCAGAAATGCTTCGACGTGTGGGAAAGTTTTAGAGGGAGATGTAGCATGATAAATAGGAATCGGCGTATAGGGACCCCGAGTGAAATGATGACTAAAAACCCTGCTCAGAGCGTGATCTCCAAGACGCTTGTACTGATGAAAATAGTCTTTCATCCACTCATTGTATTCATAGAGACAGGTGACCGAGTCTAAACAATCTTCAAGTGGTGTACCTTGAAAGTAGGTACGACTGGGTGTACTTTCAATATAATTAAATTTCAAGTGGCAATCCTTGCAAGTTGGCGGCTGTTTTCCCGTAACAAGAGCATACCAACTGATTTCATGATAGGTGGTTCCACAAAGTAAACAGTTCATAGCGCATTCAACTTTTCAATTTCTTTTTTCGCTCTGTGCATTTCTTCCGTTACGCCTCTATGAAAGAATACGACATCTCCTGTTGGTGCATCAGCAGCTCGCCCTACTCTTCCAGCAATTTGAATCAATGCTTCTTTCGTAAAAATAGCTTGTTCAGCCCCCACAACGGCTACTTGTAAATTCCGAATCGTGATGCCTCTTTCCAGAATGGTCGTTGTGAGTAGTCCAGGTATCTTTCCATTACGTAATAGTTGTACATAGTTTTTTCTCATTGGATGTTCAGCGTGAACACGTTTTAAGTCTCCTGGAAATTCTTCTAGCATACGGACGCTTGGAAAAAATACAAGAAATGGACAATTCGACTCGATTTGTTTAGAAATCCAGTTTGCTAACTTTGGAGGGATTTTTTTGTTTTTTAAACTCTTTTCATAGGTGAGTAATTTCTCATAGCGTGGGACAGGTAGTGGATGTTGGTGAAATCGTCTCGGCAATACCGTTTCAGTATCAAAGAGAAGGTTTTTCGTTGGAGTGGCCGAAATCATATGGATTACACCGTCAGATTTCAATGATTTTTTTACTGCTTTCACAAGTGTCTGATCTGCTGAATAAGGGAAAGCATCCGCTTCATCGATAATCACAACATCGAAAGCTTCATGAAATCGATAAAGTTGATGTGTGGTAGCTAGTGTTATCGTTCCCAGGCCTACAGGTTTTTCTGACCCTCCATACAAACTGTCGATTCGACAATTTGTAAATGCATCTTGAAATCGCGGTTCGAGCTCTAGAATGACATCTGTTCTTGGGCACGCAACTGCAATACGTTTGTTTAACGTGAGCAGATGCTGAATTGCGCCAAACATAATTTCCGTCTTTCCGGCTCCGCAGACGGCATTCACGAGATGACTTTTCCCTTGATTACAACTTACAATCCATTCGTCTACTGCTCGACGTTGGTCAGTTGAGTAGGACCCCTGCCAAGTAAACAAAGGTGTATCTTGGATAGAAGATAGTGTTCCCTTCCACTTTAGAAGTTGGGTGCACTGGGCGACTTTGCCCATAGATAGACAATGACGACAATACGTACAATTTTTTGCGCAGTTTAAACAATAGTGGGTCGCAAACTTTTTTGGATCAGTAGATTGACAACGCATACATTGAAAAATTGGGGATTTAAGCATGGAGAATCTAGAGGGCGTTAGCGCTTTTACACCTGGATAACTTACGATGAGGTCCTGTTCTACTAACTGTTGAATCTCATTGTCCGGAAGATGAATCGTTTTTCGGTCTTGAATTTTCCCTTCGAAGTACTCTTGATAGTTCATGTAGCTCTCCTTTTTCCATCTTGGAGGCTTCTCTCACACGTATCATAACAATCCTTCTGACTCACTTGCAAATTATGTGAAACATCAAAAACCGCACCCGCTTAAGTAGCGGATACGGTTTGGATTAATCACGAATAAAATAGACACTTGTCACTAACCAGTTCCCGTCCTCTTTAGCGAAGACAGTTACTTGTCGACCTGAACTAGAAGCTTTACCACCAGTCGAACTCTGAGCCAAGTTGATTCCGATGTTTGCGTAAACTTGTGCTTCTTGTTCTGTATAGTTGATGATGGTAACATCTTCTGCAATGCGCTCTGTGTCATATTGTTCGAATGTATCTTTCACGAATTGATGCTCTGTTTCATAGCTAAAACCTTTTGGTTCGCTCGAAATTACAGACATGTACGTATCAATATCTTCTTCATTGAATGCTTCAATATAAGTACTAAATGCCTCTAAGATTGCTGCTTGTTCTTCTTGCGGAACATTTGCTGCTTCTTCTATAGATTCGCCAGACATTTCAAATCCTACTTCAGTTTGTTGTCCTTCTGTCGATTCAGTATTCTCAGTGGCAGAATGTGTTTCAATTTGTCCTGCTCCTTGAGGCACTAAGTCGCCAGCTGAACTTGAATTGACTTCTTCATCCTGTGATGAACAAGCGGCTAAAAGTAGAAAACTTATGAGAGCGAGAAAACCAAATTTTACAATTTTTTTCACGGGTTCATTCCTCCTGTGCTAGACGTATTTTGGCATAGTTTTGACTAGGAATCAAACAGAATCTCCTATTGTCAATAAACTGTCGCTTTTTGTTGGAACGTCTACACACTTTATACGACGTGATTCGTTTTGGAAGGTTCCTTCCCTCTCTCTCCTCATTTTTAAATAAACCCTATATAAATCTTGTTGAATTACACGTTTAGCTCCATTTCGGAGCTGCTTTCCGAGGGCGTGGCGATCTGGGTGGAGGGATTTCCAATTATAATCAGCTCAGAGTAACTTTATTTCACCTTTGAAACGCCACTAAAGGAACTGAGCGAGCGTTCATCGGACGAATAGAGAATTTATTCTACCCTACTCCCGATTTATTCTACCCAAATCGAAATTTATTCTACCGAAGTCATATTATGGAAACTAATTATCTCACAGCCCGAGTGTTTTCGTTCAAATACAAACAAAAAGCACCCCTTTAAAAGGGGTGCCTGGAAATTAGCGTACTTCTACCCAGCCGTTTTTAATTGCTGTAACAACCGCTTGTGTACGGTCATTAACATTCATTTTTTGGAGAATACTCGATACGTGGTTTTTCACCGTTTTCTCCGAAATAAATAAAGTCTCTCCAATTGTACGATTGCTCTGACCATCTGTGAGCAATTGCAATACTTCACATTCACGCTTCGTTAACAAATGGAATGGGCGGCGAATGTCTGTTTGATGGAAATTCCCTTTATTCTCACGTTCACTTAAACGTTTAAACTCATTCACAAGGTTTTTGGTAACTTTCGGGTGTAAGTAATTCCCGCCCTTATCCACAACTTTAATCCCTTGAACGATAGCATTAGCGTCCATTTCTTTTAGCATATAGCCAGAAGCGCCCGTTTTCAAAGCCGTTGAAACAAATGATTCATCATCATGTATCGACAGCATGATCACCTTTGCCTCTGGGTATTGACTGATCAATTCAGCTGTAGCTTCAATTCCGCTTTTATTCGGCATGTTGATATCCATTAAAATAATATCAGGGCGGTAGTTCTCGTATAGACGCACTGCATCTGTACCATCGTCCCCTTCTGCTACTACCTCAAACGTTTCTTCAAAATCTAAAATTCGCTTTACTCCTTCGCGGAATAATTGGTGATCATCTATAATTATAATTTTCGTCATATGAATATCCTCCTATACCAGCAATGCATTTATCATTCTTATTCCTCATTCATTGCCTCATTAAACGTTCATGCGACTTCTTTTACAAAGTAAGCCAATACCACGTATAATAAGACGATCTTGTCGCATAAAATGTTCCTATTTCTAACTCCTGCACGAGTTAGAAGTTTTGTAGGTACGTGATATACACTTCTATCTTCTAGTTTTCAACTCCTAGTTCGGATGTGCACTTCTGTATCTCAAGTTACTCAAATTAAAAACCTGACAGAAACCATTATAGCACTAATTTCCCAATAACATATTAAAATTACGTTACAGAACGATTTCATTTCTCTAAAGGAGTATGCAATGAATTCTAATTATTATACAATCAAAAAGTCGTCTTCCCATGAGATCGTCATTCAAAGATCTCGCTTTATTTGTCATTTAAAACGGACAGATTCTGAACAACAAGCGCAAGAATTTATCAATGAAATACGTACACAGCATAAATCTGCAAATCACAATTGTTTTGCTTACGTGATTGGCGAAAACAATGCAATTCAAAAGGCTGGAGATGATGGGGAACCTACTGGCACAGCAGGCGTTCCTATGTTAGAAGTTCTAAAAAAACAAGACCTTCGAAATGTGACTGCTGTAGTTACTCGTTACTTTGGTGGAATTAAGTTAGGCGGCGGTGGATTGATTCGCGCCTATGGAAGTACTGTATCTGAAGGACTTAAACATACAGGAATTGTCCAACGTGTACGTCATCAGCTCTATAGTGTAGAAATTGATTACACCTTACTTGGCAAAGTTGAAAATGAATTGCGTCAAAATGTTTATAGACTGGATGAAATCAGGTATACAGATAAGGTAGAACTATTGGTTTATGTTAATGAAAAAGACACCCAAGTTTTTGAGGATTGGATGACTTCTTTGACAAGTGCTACATGTAAATTCCACCAACAAGCCATCCATTACCTGGAATTTGATAAACATGACACGGTATTATAAATGAAGATTTTAAAATCTTCAGGAGGCGTTTAAAAATGAATAGAACACAAACAAAAAAACGATCGAAAAAGCGCACGATTATTTATTCGATTTTAATCTTGTTCGGAACGGTGGCAATCTTATCTGCTACTTATGGCGTGTATTTGACAAAACGTGCCGAGGTTGCTGCAGAACGTAGTTTTGAAGCGCTAGCCGATCGCGCGAATGGCTCTGAATTAAGAGAAGAGGAAGTTGAACCTTTAACTGACAATGTATCCATTCTCTTTGTAGGAATTGATGACAGCGAAAAACGCAGTGAAGGACAAGATTCAAGTCGGTCAGATGCCTTAATGGTTGCAACACTGAATAATGAAGAGAAGTCCATTAAACTTGTGAGTATTCCACGTGACTCTTATGTGTATATCCCAGAAGTCGGTTATGAAGATAAAATTACACACGCGCATGCATATGGAGACACACGAGCTTCAATTGAGACAGTCGAAGAGCTTTTGGATATTCCAATAGATTATTATGTAAAAATGAATTTCAATGCGTTTATTGATACTGTGGATGCCCTAGGTGGCGTCAATGTCGACGTTCCTTATGATCACTTGGAACTTGATGAAAATGATCAATACACAGTCGAATTAAAAGAAGGTCGCCAACTACTGGATGGTCGAGAAGCTTTGGCACTAGCTCGAACACGTAAACTTGACAATGATATCGAACGTGGAAAACGACAACAAATGATTTTAGAAGCGATTATTCAAAAAGCTGCTTCTGCTTCCTCGTTTACACGTTACGGAGATGTCATCGATGCTGTCGGAAATAATATGAAGACCGATTTAACATTTGATGAGATGCGTTCATTTTTCGATTATTTGACGAAAGGACGCCCCCAAGTGGAAACACTTACCTTAGAAGGATATGATGATATGACAACAGGCACATATTACTGGCAGCTAGATCAAGAAAGCTTAGAAGAAACATCCTCTATTCTTCAAACTCATTTAGAATTAAAACCGGGTTCATCTGAATTTGCACAAGATGCAACAACTAACTAAAGTCTAGCCTTCCCTCTGCGGAAGGCTTTTTTCATGGAGTGACAGCGAATTTTGAAAATGGTAGTCTAGAATGGGGAGGGATTGACATGGAAACATTGCTTTACGAACAAAAAGAACACGTGGCGGTTGTCACTTTGCATCGACCAGATGCGATGAACGCGTTTAATTATGAGATGCTCTCAGAACTTGGCCAAGTGGTCGATGCTATTCGCATCAACCCAGATATTCGCTTAGTGATTTTTAGGGGAGCTGGCGGACGTGCGTTTAGTGTTGGGGCTGACCTTAAAGAACGAAAGACATTAACTACTGAACAAGTAAAACGAAATCTATACAAAATTGGTGAGGTTTTTACAACAATCGAAAACTTGCCCCAGCCTACAATTGCCATGATTGATGGGTTTGCATTTGGTGGCGGTATGGAGCTTGCTCTTGCTTGTGATTTCCGTATTGCCTCACAAAAAAGTGTAATGGGTCTTACAGAGACTAGCTTGGCCATCATTCCTGGGGCTGGAGGGACACAACGTCTACCTCGTTTGATTGGGGAATCCAAAGCTCTTGAATTGATTTTAACGGCTAGAAAATTGACTGCCGAAGAAGCATATTCTTATGGTTTACTTACGCAAGTCGCTCCAGATGACGCCCTTGTTGATCAGACAGAAGAATTTGCACTTTCGATACTCTCGAACGGTCCTGTCGCTTTAGTTCAAGCGAAATTTGCTGTAAAAAATGGTATGAATGCAGATTTGCAAACAGGCCTTCAAATTGAGAGAAAAGCTTATGAACTTACGATTCCTACAGAAGATCGTGTGGAAGCTTTGCTTGCCTTTGGTGAAAAGCGGAAGCCACAATTCAAAGGGAAATAAAATAAACTTAATGAAAAAGGAGTTTCTCGACTAAACTGAGAAACTCCTTTTGCGCACTATAAAACATGGTAAACTTTCAACTTAAAGGCGATTTACGAACCACCCTGTAATTTCTTCTAAACGCGCAATGCGTAGGTTTGGCAGACCTGTACGAGAGAGATTGTGATCCGCATTCGGGAATCGCACAAACTCTGTCTCTTTCCCCATCCGCTTCAAGGTGATATAAAGTTGTTGTGCTTGTTCGATTGGACAACGTAAATCATCTTCACCGTGTAAAATCAATAAAGGTGTAGTTACATTTGCCGCATACTTGAGTGGAGAATGGTCCCATAGTTTATCGATATCTGTCATATCACTTTGAATTTGCCATTCCGTAAAATAATAGCCGATATCTGAGACGCCGTAGAAGCTAATCCAGTTCGAAATAGATCGCTGTGTTACAGCTGCTTTGAAACGATCTGTGTGACCGACAATCCAGTTTGTCATGAAACCGCCGTAGGACCCACCTGTCACACCAAGACGATTTGAATCAACCCACTCATACTGCTCTACGACATAATCAACTGCTGCCATGATGTCTTGATAATCATTGCCACCATAATCACCGCGCACGGCATCTACAAATTCTTGGCTATAGCTATGACTTCCGCGCGGATTGATATACAGGACACCGAACCCTTGTGATGCCAGTAGCTGCATCTCATGGAAAAACGTATTTGCATAAAATGCATGAGGGCCACCATGAATATTTGTCACAAGTGGCACTTTCCCCTCTTGTGCTTCAGGTGGTTTGATTAACCAGCCATGCACTTGCCAACCGAGTGGTCCTTCAAAGACAATCGCTTCTGGCTCAATTAACTGCTTTGTCTCCATGTAGTCTTTGTTATGATTTGTTTTTTGTTTTCTCTCTCCACTTTGAATCTCGTGAAAAATTAACTCACCAGGGAATACGGGATTACTCACAGTTACAGCAAGTGTAGTTGCGTCTGCATTCACTGAATATCCATAGACATGTTCATTTTCATCCGTCACTGGATAAATCTGTCCATCAAGAGCCGCTGCGTAAATGCGCACGTCTCCTTGTGTGGAGAGTTGGAAATACAGATGATTGTCTTTCGTCCACACAACAGATGGCGCACTTACTCCTTGTTGGACATCTGCTACGACATAATCGCCTACTGGTGCATCTAGACCTTCTGTAAGACTTTCTACTGTTTTTGCTTGTAGATCATATACATAGACGTTCGAATGCGTCGCGTTTTCAAATGTGCGATTTGATCCTACAAATGCCAAATAACGGCCATCTTTAGAATATGCAGCGCCTCCATAATATCCCGGTTCATTGGTTACAGCAGTTTTAGTTTTAGTTTCAACATCTGCTAAATACACGGCAGATTCAAACACTTGATCATCTTCAAGCGTAGTTGATGAAATCACGACTTGTTTTCCATCGGGTGAAACCGCTTGAACAGATTCGTTTTTATGTTCATTTGACCATAACTCAAGGTTTCCATCGAGTGAAATCCTGCCGATTTGTGAATACTTCGAGTGATCCACAAGACCGCCGCCATCTTGAATGTATTTCATCTTCTTTGCTGTATAGGTTTTTGGAAATTCATCCTTTTTTTCTTCAGGTTTTTCCCATCCTGTTTCGGCATCATACCGTGCTGTAATCCATAGAGTTTGTTCTGAAGGATCCCATTCATAACTAGAAACACCATATGGGAGTGTTGTCAGTTGGCGGCTTTCTCCTCCTGTAACTGGCAAAATATAGAGCTGATTTTTCTCATTGCGGTTAGACAGAAATGATAAATAGCTTCCATTTGGGGACCATTTCACCGATGAAATGCGGTCTTTTTGATGTGTCCATTGCACTGGCTCACCTGTGACCGTTGTTACATATATACTACTTTCATATGTATTTTTTTCCGCATTGATTGCAGTGGCTACATAGGCAACTTTATCTTCTGTTGGGTGAAAGACTGGAGCCGCAACAGATGTAATTTCTGTGATATCTTGAGCAGTTACTTTTTGTTTCGTCATAAGACACACTCCTTTTATTTCGATTATCAAAATACCTTCTCAGTATACTTGAATTTATTTAAATCGCCAAACTATTCATACAAAAGATGATAAAAAAACCAGCTCCCTCCCCTATTCGTGTACTAGGGAGAAAACTGGCAATAGTATTAGTTTGTAGTGGATTGTTCTTTTAATGTACGGCGAAGAATTTTTCCTGTTGTGTTCTTCGGAAGTTCTGCAAGTATTTCGATTCGAGTTGGAACTTTGTATTTCGCAAGCTTTTCACGGCAGAATGCTTCTACCTCGTCTGTTGAAAGTGCTGTGTCTTTTAGAACTACAAATGCCAGCACTTGCTCACCAAAGTTTGGATCTGGCACGCCGACTACAGCTGCTTCTAAAATTCCCGGATGCGCGAACAACACTTCCTCCACTTCACGAGGATACACGTTGTACCCTCCAACGATGATCATATCTTTTTTACGATCAACGATATAGAAGTACCCTTCTTCATCTTTTCGTGCAAGGTCTCCTGTATATAACCACCCATCACGAATTGCATTGGCTGTTTCTTCCGGCATGTTGTAATAGCCTTTCATTACATTGGGGCCTCGTACAATCAGTTCTCCAACTTCTCCTACAGGTAACTCCTCACCAAGTTCATTTACAATTTTGTTTTCCACATTGATGATGGATGTCCCAATGGAACCTGCTTTTCGTTCACGGTCTAGTGGATTGAAACACGTTACTGGAGAGGCTTCTGATAAACCGTATCCTTCTGAAATACGCACGTTAAATTTGTCTTCAAAATTATGAAGTAGCGCTACAGGTAGTGATGCTCCACCTGAGATAGCAAGTCGAACAGTTGAGAAGTCTGCTGGATCTGCATCTGGGAATTGATATAAGAAATTGTACATCGTAGGTACGCCTGCAAAGACAGTTGCCTTTTCTTCTTTAGCCACTTGGAATACATCTGCTGGTGAGAATTTTGGTACTAAAAGTATAGTAGCCCCCGTAACGAGTGGCGCGTTTACAACTACCGTCAATGCAAATACATGGAATACAGGTAATGTCGCAAGCACACGGTCATTTGGCGAGAATTGTAGATATTCTGCAACATCTCGAGCATTTGAAAAAATGTTTTCAAACGTCAACATCGCGCCTTTTGGATGACCTGTAGTTCCAGATGTGTATAAAATAACAGCAGTATCATTGTCCGCTACTTCTACCGGAGCAACCATCTCCCCTGCTTGAACTAATACTGAAAACGGTTTCAGTTTTGCTTGTAAAGATTCTGGAAGTGCACGCAGCTTATCCCCTGTTTCAGGTGTTGTTTCACAGATGATGTATTGTGCCACTTTTGGGAACGCTCCTGCAGCTTGCTCTACGAGTGGCAATAACAAATCAAGAGCAATGACTACCTTTGCATCGCTATTTTTGATAATGTAGGAAATTTCATCCGGTGTATAAATCGGATTGATTGGTACTGCTGTAGCACCCAAACGCATTGTTGCATAAAGTGAAATCAAAAAATGAGGTGTATTTCCTAATAAAAAGGCAACATTGTCTCCTTTTTTAACGCCAAGAGTTTGTAATGCTCCTGCAAATTTTGCGACTGTTCCTTCAAACTCTGCATAAGACGTCTCTTTCCCCATAAAACTGTATGCTGCTTTCGTTGGATTTTGCACAGCCTGTTGCTGTACGCGTGAAACTAGACTCATAGAATTCCCCTTTCAAATTGAATGAATAGTCATTCATTTCATAGTTTTCATTCTACTAAAAATTCCACCGAATAGCAATGTTCAAAAAAAGCCCTCCAGAAGGAGAGCTTTACTCATCATTTAATTGAAGATGCGCTAAATAGCGCCAACGAATCAAGAAATAATAAGCTGCTTGAATGGTTGTGAATACTCCAAGTACGATTAGCATTTCCATCGCAATGGACAGTGCTGCAATATCGACCCAAACTGCCTGTAAAAATAAAAATGAGAAGGTAGCATGGAGCATAGCAAGTCCCCACGGTAAGAAAAATTGCGGATATAACTGGCGATCTGCAATCATACGCAATTCTTGGTTTGTCAATCCCATATGTCGTAACACTTCAAACTGTCGTCTATCTTTCTCGAGATTTGTGTAGAACTTAAAGTAGATAAAGCTGCCCGCCGCAAGAATAAGTACAGCAGCTACTAAGAGCCCAGTGACAAGTAAGAGCGAGAATGTGGAACTAATATACGAATAGTTGAGTCCTGGATTATCAAAGTAAAACGGCAGCTGTTCTCCTGTTTCGTAGGAGGCAATCATTTCCCTATCGAGATCCAAACCAATCGCATCTGTTCGTAACCAATCAGGTACGTGAAACGCAAATATTGTTGTCAAATTTTCATCCCATCGACCATAGAGATAGGCATTTGAAATTCGGTCATAATCTTCATCCGACAAAATATAAGCTGGGCCATCAAAAGCGGCTTCTGGCAGGGGGAAGTGCATATAGCCTTCTCTCACATGAAAATAAATTGTATTTTCTCTGAGGTGAATCAATTGCTGGTTCGCCTCGTTCACCCGTTGCCCAAATCGCATCCCTTCCCCTGGCTCAAGATCAATCAAGGGTTCCTTTAATACAGCCGCTATTGTATTGATGTCGGTTTCACGTAATAAATGAACCGGGTCATTTGTAGCGGCAGATGTTTGTTTTACAATCGGTGCAGTCAAGAGAGTATAAGTTAAGTTTTGCTCGTAAAAGTCTGCAGTCAAACCCGCGATATGTTGGCGCTCAAAAGGGTTTGTCGCTTCGCTCAAATAGAGTACACTGATGGGATTGCTTTCTCTATATTGATTTGCAAAGCTAGTTAACGAAGCAACCACCCCAACTGAGATTATAGCTAAAGTCGAGACCATCGTCACAATAAAGTACATACGAGAGTTCTCACGAATCTTTTCAATGGCATCTGAAAACGTCACAATACGCGTTGATCGCCAATATACATTTTTATGATTTCGTAACGAATAGATTAAATACAACATTCCATCTTTAAAGAAATAGTAGCTTCCCCAGATCGCACAGAGCACGATTACTGGTGACCACCACACATTCATATTAAACAATGAGTAAATTACGAGACCATAGGCGACAGAAAGCAAACCGAAAGAGACCCATGCCCTAACAGAAGAGTAATGTGTCGACTCACTAACGCGATTTCCCCCAATCATTAACTGAACAATCGGGCTCTGCCTAATAAACACGCTTCCTGCAATTGAAATAATGATAAAAAGGGTGACAAAGACAACCGTTGTTAGTAAAAAGGGCTCCAGACTGAAGTAAAGAGGCAGACTTTCAAGAACAAGCATGGCACGAATGATCATAAAGAAAAACTTCGTGAAAATGTAGCCAAAAAAGAGCCCCGTTGCTAATGCGAAAATCCCTAAAATCATTGTTTCCGTGAAGACTAAACGCTGTAGTTGACCACGATCCATTCCCAGTTGCTGCAAAATCCCAAACTCTTTGGATCGAGCCTGTAAAAAAGCACTCAAAGAATACAATAAAAAAAACAATGTGAAGATGACTAACACGACATCCGCTACAGCCATCCCCATAAAGGCAATGTCTTGGATGAATTGATTTTCAATGGATGGATGGAATAATAACATGGAATAAATAAAGAACACCATGACAGAAAAGCTGCTCGCCATAAAATACGCCGCATAGACCCTGCGGTTTCGCACTACATTACGATAGGCGAACTGTAGAAAGGTCATTAACGTTCCCTCCAAGTAGCGAGAGTAAATTTAAAATACGCTGGAAGAATGTTTGGCGTAAATCATCTTTGTAGATTTCATTGAAATATTCCCCATCTTTAATAAACAGCACCCGGTCGCAATAGCTTGCTGCAATCGGATCATGTGTCACCATAATAATCGTGGTATCCAATTCTCTGTTCACCCGTGTCAATAGTTCCAACACATCTTTCGAAGCTTTCGAGTCCAAATTTCCCGTTGGTTCATCTGCAAGAAGGACTGTCGGTTGATGAATAAGTGCACGTCCAATCGCTGTTCTCTGCGCTTGTCCCCCAGATAATTCATTTGGAAAATTAGCACGCACCGATTCAAGATGAAGTTCCGTGACAAGTTCATCTAAACGTGTCTGCATTTCAGAAACTGTTTGATTTGCGAGTGTCAGTGGCAATACCATGTTTTCTTCTACTGTTAGCGAAGGTAGTAAGTTGAAATCTTGAAACACAAACCCCAAACGTTCTCTCCGAAATAAAGCAGATTGCTTCGCTGATAACGATTGTGGGTCTTGCCCATCAATTGTTAAGGTCCCAGAGGTAGGTTGATCGATTGTGGAGAGTATATTTAAAAGCGTCGTTTTGCCCGAGCCCGAAGGACCCATAATGGCCAGGAATTCTCCTTTTTCCACTTCAAATGACAGTTGATTAATGGCAGAGTGTGCAACTTTCCCGTCGTAGATTTTGGTAATATGATTTGCTTTAACAACTGCCATTTTAGTCCCCTACTTTCTCATAATCCCCAAAAGTCAATGTAACCGTTGTTCCTTGATTAACTTCTGACTCAATTGTCAGCTCATGACCGAGCTTTGTACTTACCTCATTTGCAATGTAAAGACCCATACCTGTAGATTCACCAGTTTTACGCCCATTTTCACCTGTAAAGAAAGCGCGCGTTACACGTTTTAAATCACTCTTTGGAATACCAATTCCTTCATCTTTGACGATTAACCGACAATCGGATTCTCCGCATGTTGTCGACACCCAAATTTTTGATTGGGGCGTGAAGGAATACTTTACCGCATTCGTAATAAACTGAGAAACGACAAATTGAAGCCATTTGCGATCTGTAGATACGACTAAACTTTCGTCTACTTCTAGTACAGGAAAAACTTGTCGCTTAATAAATAACCGTTTGTTTTCATTGATTACGGACGTAACGAGGTCACCTAGATTAACTTTTTCAATCCGCAAATCCTCTTCAAATGTATCGAGGCGCGCATTCATCAGAACAGCTTCTAATGCTTTTTTGATTCGCTCCGTTTCTTCACTGACAGATTGACTATCTAATTTTTCATCTTGCTGGGCCATCATCTCAATGACTGCTATTGGCGTCTTCATTTGATGAACCCAACCATTCATAAACTGAAGATGTCTTTTCTGGGCAGCATAGAGTCGTTGCACTTCCTGTTGATACAATCGATACAGTTGTTGCCAGTATAATTGTTCTTGCTTTTGTTCCGGAGATGGGTAAATTTTCTCTAATAAATCTTCCATCGCCTTAGGTGGTGTTAGCAATCGTTTATAATACTTGTACTTTCGTAAATACAAATAAAAATGGACGAGTAGCGTTAAAATAATTGTTAATACAACGACATATATCATTGTATTAATAGATTGATAGCCGTCTAGGCTGTACAGTAAAATTCCTAAAAATGCAATGAATACAGGAAACAAAAGAGAGATAAGGTGTTCACGTATAAATAAACGGATCACGTCATCCTTCCTCCGGATGAAGGAGCAATCGGTATCCTGCTCCGCGCACTGTCTCGATGGTGGATTTCACACCATAGTCCTTAAGTTTCTTCCGGACGCGGGTCATGTTCACATTGAGCGTATTTTCATCTACAAACGATTGGTCGTCCCATAATTCTTCAAGCAACCGTTCGCGTGATACTACTTTTGGATGCTGATCGAACAATAACTCCAATATAACGCATTCTTTTTTTTGTAAAGGCACGATTGTCCCTTTGCAATCCAGCTCTAGTCGCTCCATAAATAATGTCATACTACCAAGCTTTACTGTGCGCTCCTCTTGCTTCACTGCATACTCACCGTAAGTTCTTCGTATATGACTCTTTATTTTAGCTAAGACGATTTCATAATGAAATGGTTTCGTGATGTAGTCGTCTCCTCCGTTTTCAATCGCAAATACTTGGTCCATTTCAGATGTTCGTGCCGAGACAAAAATAATCGGGCAGGTCGTCACTTGACGCAGTTCACGACACCAAAAATACCCGTCATACGTCGGAAGATTAATATCTAACAAAATTAAGTGAGGATTCCAGACAGCTGCTTCTTCCGCAATCTTGTCAAAATCTTCAACTACACGTGTATCATATTGATATTTAGCAAGCATTCCTGCTAACATCTCAGCTATTTTCACGTCATCTTCTACAATAAATATCCGGTGTTTCTCCAAATTCGTCGCCTCCTTATAAAAAAACAGCTCTCCCAAGGACTGAGTGAGCATGTTTAGTTTCAACGCATATTAATAAATAAGAGATAAAAATTCTTCACGTGTAATACCACCGAAGTACGTCGGGATATCAATATCTGCGAGCGCTTCATCGATTGCTTTGCGTGAGTAGTCGATTCCTACCAAACGTTGTTCAACGTCGGCCATGTCCCCTACTCCAAAGAAGTCACCAAAAATCGCTGCATCTTCAATCTTGCCTTTTGTCACTTGAAGCTTTAAGTCAATTGACCCTGGAGCAAAACGCTGTGTGTGATCCAAGTTGAACTTCGGTGATTTCCCAAAGTTCCAGTCCCACGCTTGGTAGCGCTTTTCAGAGAGCTTATGGATATTTTCCCAGTCTTGTTCAGAAAGCTCTTGGTAGACAATGTTTTGTTCTCCACCGAAGATAGAAATTAAAAGACGCTTCTTAAATTCTTCTATCGACATAGGTTGCTCTAAGAATTCAGATATGTTTGCAACACGACTGCGAATTGATTTGATCCCTTTTGACTCGATTTTATCTTTTCGTACCTTTAAAGCAGATACGACGGCATCCATTTCCGAGTCGAACAGAAGTGTTCCGTGACTAAACATACGGCCTTTTGTTGCAAATTGTGCATTGCCAGAAATCTTTCGACCTTCAGCCATAATATCATTACGCCCACTAAGCTCTGCGTCAATGCCCATTTCTTTTAACGCATCTACAATCGGTTGCGTAAACTTCTTAAAGTTCCGGAAGCTCTCCCCATCATCTTTTGTGATGAAGCTAAAGTTTAAATTCCCAAGATCATGATACACTGCGCCTCCACCTGACAGACGACGAACCGGGATGATTCCATTTTGCTCTACAAAATCTGTGTTGATTTCTTCTACTGTATTTTGATTGCGTCCAATAATAATTGACGGTTGGTTGATATAGAACAGGAAGAAAGAATCTTTTTCCACATCCATTGTAGTAAGTGCATATTCTTCAATCGCTAAATTTATACGAGGATCTGTAATTCCTTTATTATCAATAAAAAGCATTGTCAAAACTCCCTTCATAAGTATTTTACATGATTCTGAAAGTTTTGGGTTGACAAAGTTATCTGTGTTATATTACACTTCAAATAAGTTAAACAGTACTATAACAGATGGAGGTGAACACAATGATTGAAAACGTAGTAGAGTATTTCCGTAACCTACCTGCAAAACAATGTGCTACTTGTGGCGATAAACTAGAAGAAATGCATGAGTGCTATCAAACGCAATGTGAAAAGTGTAACTCGCAAGCTTAAAGGAGATTTATCAAAATGAATACGAAACAGTAACCGGGTACCCTGCTTAAACTAGACAAGGTACCCGGATTTTTTTACTTATGGTCATTATGGTCTTCTTCATGGTCCATAGTATCGGTTGAGTTATCTTCCAACACTTCTGACATATCTGGGTCTCCTACGATGAACTCTGTCTTCGGCATGACGTGCATACCGCGAGCTGTTGTGTGCGCAAACATGTAATAGACGCCTTCTGTTTCAAATGTATACGCGACTTCGTAAACGCCATCTTCTGTTAGTTCACCTTCCAAGGTAGTACCTTGATCGCGCAAACCAGACTCCCATACTTCAAACTTCACTTCTTCTGCATCATTCACCGCTTGCTGTTCTTGCGTGACACGAGCAGACAAAGTAACTTGTTCACCAGGCTCTAGTTGCTTATTTGTTAACACTTCAACTTCCACTACTTCTAGTGAAGGTTCATGCATCCCCTCGTGCGCATCATTTGAACAGCCTGCTAGTGCCAGCGTAATGGCTCCAATGACTAAAAACTTCTTCATGCTTTCTCTTCCTTCCATAGGGGAACCGTTACTTTTACAGTAGTCCCTTTCTCTAGTTCACTAAAGATTTCTAACTTCCCGCCAGACGCCTCTATGAGTTGTTTGACAATTGTTAACCCTAATCCAGATCCTCCATCAGACCGGGTGCGCGCTTCATTCACTCGATAGAATCTTTCTGTAATATGTGGCAAATGGTTGGGCGCTATGCCCACCCCTTCATCTTCGATTTCAAAAATCGCTTCATTTTGTCTGCTAGTCAGACGTATGTGAATACTTTTGCCCTCTATGCTATATGCGATTGCATTATCCACTAGATTGACAAGAATCTGCATCATAGCCTGTTCCTCTGCCTCAATGATGAGGGAATCATCCAGTTCAACTAGTAACGATATAGTTCGTTGCTCTGCTTTTTGTTTTACTATACGAACAGTTTGATGAACAAGTTCAGCTGCTACCAACGGCTCTTTCGCCAGCACCCGATCTTCATTACGTGCGACAGCTAGTAAATCTTCTGTCAACCGCTTCATTCGAGCCGATTCAGATGCCAGTAACTGAAAGACTTCTGGATAATGCTGTGCATCTAAAGATCCCTGTTGCAAAGATTGACTATAGCCCACAAGTGAGCTTAGGGGTGTTCTCAACTCATGAGAGACTGTCGCGAGAAATTGCTTCTTACGTCGGTCTTCTGTTTCAACTGCTTCTGCCATTTGATTAAATGTCGTACTCAACGTCCCAATCTCATCTGATGAATGCACATCTACGCGTACACCATAATTTCCTTGTGCAAAGTCTTCAGTAGCTTTCTGCAAATCATGTAGTGGTTTTAAGACAGATAGGAGAATAAAGCGGCTTATAAAAGCGAACAAAATAAACAATAAACCTCCGCTTACACCCACTAAAACAAGATGGCTCTGTAAGAAATCACGGATGGGAGAAAGCGGAACATAGGAATATAGAATTCCATTCAGCCGCGTGTCTTCTTTGATTGGATAAATGACACTTAATACGTCTCGATCAAAGCGGCTTTGATAGCCCCTTTTCACAACTACTTCCCCATTAACCAATCGCTGACGATCCTCTCCTGAAATCAATGCATCATAATCAATTTCAAACGGTAGACAAGCGCTTAATTCACGTGGGTTTCGTACAGCAAAGATTTCCGTAGTGGCATACTGATTGTAGGCATCTACTTCTTCAATAAAGGCGTCTGTTACTGTGCCATCTGCTACTACTGCAAAGTTAGTTGCTTCTTGCTCTAGTGTCTGTTGAACTTCCGCTACATAGATCGATTCATAAAAATAATAGGAAAGAATCGTAATGATACCAATCGATAGAGCTGAAATAATTACAAAGAGCACCCACACTTTCGTGGATAAACGCTTCATTCCATCACCTCGAATTTGTAGCCGATCCCCCAAACCGTGTGTATAAACTGATCAGCAGGAGACCCTAGTTTTAAACGTAACGTTTTGACATGTGTGTCTACTGTACGTGTAGTTCCTTCGTAATGACTTCCCCAAATATGAGTCAGTAATTCTTCCCGGCTAAAGGCTCGTCCTTCACTTTTCATCAAAAGTATTAGAAGTTCTAACTCTTTTAGTGTCAACTGCTTTTTCTCCCCGTCCATTGTCACGGATCTCGATTCTATATTCACATGAAGGCCCGAGCGGAAAAGCTCATGTCCATTCATCGATTCCACTTTTGAACGTTTTAAAATCGCCTGAATGCGCGCATGCAGTTCTTCACTATCGAACGGTTTTGTCACATAATCATCCACACCGCTCTCAAATCCTTTAAGTAACGATTCCCGATCATCTAGTGCTGTCAGAAATACAATAGGCGTCTCAGAAATTTCACGGATTTTTCGACTCAATTCAAATCCATCCATTTCAGGCATCATACCGTCCACTACGACTAAGTCTATACGCACGGACTTAAGAAGATGCAAAGCCTCTTCTCCGCTTGAAGCAGTAACAACATTGTATCCTTTTTGAGTAAGTTGGAGGTCAAGCAACCTTCGCATGGACTGCTCGTCATCTACGATTAATACAGTTGTCACTTTGATCCCTCCCAGAGTAAAAGTTGCAATGGACCGTCTCCTGTAGGAATAGAATCGACGACTTCCATCTCGTTTATTTTGTACAGTGTATCATCGTCATACCCCGCCAAATAAATAAACTCTTGTGACGCCCCCATTGCAAATGGATTCGATGCTACTTCCATTTCATCAGTTACCGATTGTTCATCTAATCTATATAATTGATTACTTCCATGACTCAATGTGTACAGTTCGTCTTGATGCGTTATAAAGGAAATCGGCATAATCGGTGCTTCAATAGTAGTAACAACTTCCCCCGTCTCTTTGTCCAACTGTATAACTTTCGTATTCACTTCAGAACCGCTGCCATGGCCCCCAATGTAAATTGAATCGTTGTGAATTTTGACGCCTTGAGAAGCACGTGGAATTGAAAATTCATCATGTATCTCCCATTGCACTTGGTCTATTAGTGTCAAATGGTCATCTTGATAATTGACGACGTAGAGCATAGCATCCTGGGACGTTATCGACATCGGATACCTACCTGTTTGAATTTGTTTGATTTCGTTAAATGTAAAATCATAGATGGTAACAGTATTTGTTTGACTATTAGCTAGGTAAAAGCCGTATGCATCGCTATAACCACCGACTGTCCCTTCAGGAGTCTCGACCTCTGCAAGTAGTTCACCTGTTCTCAAGTTGTAAATTCCAGCTGTATCGAGCCCGTACCCGTAAAATAAAATCTGATCTTCAGGCAACAAAATCATTCCGGTATAGGCTCGTTCTAGCTCCCAAGTCTGTCCCAACTTTAATTGTTCTGAGTACGACGACAGTGTTGCATCTAGCTGACTATAAACTAAAATTGTTGGTTCTTCAGAAGCAGTCATCCCCGGGTAGGAAGATGAACAACCGGCTAGAATTAGTAATACAATCAACACAAAAAGTCTTCTCATCCTGTCACCTCGCCTTCTAATGTACTGGGAAAGTGTGAAAAATGTTTGAAATCCACATGACCAATTTTAAACAGAAGAAAACCACACCTTAAGTTAGATGTGGTTTTAAATAGTCCAGGACGTGGTCTTTTGCACGAATTGCTTGATCGATACAGTCCGGTAACCCAGACCCTTCAAACGACGCTCCTGCCAATTGAATCATTGGAAAATGCGCTGCAAGCTCGGTTTTTGCTTTTAGTAAACGCTCTTTATGACCAACTAAGTATTGAGGCATTGCCTTTTGGTAGCGTGTCACAATTGTAAATTCTGGTTCTCCCGTTATGGAAATCACTTTTCGTAAGTCTTGAAGGACAATTTGCTCGATTTCATGGTCTGGCAATTCGACGATGGACTCGTCACCAGACTTGCCAACGAAACTCCTTAACAAGACTTTATCTTCTGGGGCTGAAGTCGGCCATTTTTTATTGACCCATGTACAAGCCGAGATCGCATAGTCACTTTTTCGTGACACCAAAAATCCTGTTCCCTCTTTTTCTTGCACTACTTGGGACTTTGAAAATGCCATAGCAACAGTAGCCACTGAAGATAGCGGTATTTCATCATAATGCTGTAAGATGCCATGGTCTTCAAATATCTCTGCGAGTTGGTGATGAAGCAACGTGAATATGGCACTATCTACTATCAAGTTGTCGCCCGTTGTAAACACAAGTTTCAATTGATCATCCGATAGCTTATGAACCCCTTGAATTTTTGAGCCCTTTAGAATAGTGACATCTGTCAAGGCATCTTCAAGTGCCTCTACAATCGACTGAAGTCCACCACTAAATGTCTGGAAGATCCCTTGTGGTTTCCGGTTAGCAGCTTGTGGAGTCGAGGAAGCAGGACGTGTCTTTTTCATACCAAGCATTAAACTTCTATGTTTTTTCTCTACTTCGTAGAACTGAGGGAACGTTGCGTGAAGACTGAGTTTATCAATGTCTCCAGAATAAATTCCAGCTAACAATGGTTCAACTAAATTTTCAACTACTTCTGAACCGAAACGACGTCTGAAAAACGTACCAAGTGGTTGATCTTCTTCTATACCTGATCTACTCATCACGAGGTCACCTGCTGCACGGAGTTTACCACTCCATGAGAAAAGTCCAGTTGTTACAAATGGCTTCCATTCAGTAGGAATACCCATAATCGAACCACCAGGTATCGGATGCAATTGATCATTCACAAGAACAAACGATTGTCCGGTTGCATTGTGGACCAGTTGATCCGCGATACCAAGCTCTTGTGCAAGAATTCCCATACTTTTTTTGCGTTCAAGGAAGGAATCCGGCCCGCGTTCGATTGTAAAACCATCTTTGCGAACCGTTTGAATCTTTCCGCCTAAGCGTGAACTGGCTTCAATCAGGTAAATGTCGATTGGTAAGTTTTGTTCACGGCACTGCTTCTGCAGATAGTAGGCAGCCGAAAGACCCGTAATCCCCCCACCAATAATAGCCACTTTTTTTCTGTTCTCAGCCATTTCATTCATCTCTTCCTGTATCAGATTACTTTGCTAACACTTTATTTACTGCATCAACTGCCGCTTCAATAAATAGAGGATGCGTGTTTGGCATTTCTGGACGGTAGTAATTTGCGTTTAATCGATCACAAACAACTTTACATTCGTAGTCGTTATCATAAAGAACTTCTAGGTGATCCGCTACAAAACCAACCGGCGTGTAGACGAAGCTTCGGTAACCTTTTTCTTCATAGAGCTCTTCTGTTAAATCTTGAACATCTGGTCCAATCCATGGCTCAGGAGTTTGTCCAGCCGATTGCCAGCCGACTTCAACATTCTCAACACCTGTTGCTTGTTGAATCAAACGTGCTGTTTCTTCAAGTTGCTGCGCGTATGGGTCACCATTTGCCAAGATTTTTTCAGGTAGCGAGTGGGCAGACACGACTAAAACAGCTTTCGCGCGCTCTTCTTCAGACATCGCATTGAACGTTTCTGAAATTTTTTGATTCCAGTACTCGATGAATTTTGGCTCATCGTACCAACTTTCTACAGATTTGATAGCAATGCCATATTTATCCGCTTCTTCTTTTGCGCGGCCATTGTATGACTTGATAGAGAATGTCGAGAAGTGAGGTGCTAATACAATTGACACGGCTTCTTTAATACCGTCTTTTGCCATTGCTTCCACTGCATCTTCTACGAATGGTTCGATGTGCTTCAACCCAATGTATAATACGTAGTCTACTTCATCTTGTGAAGCATTCATTTTTTCATGAATTGCTTTTGCTTGGTCTTCTGTAATTTTTGCTAAAGGAGAAATACCACCAATCGCACGGTAACGTTCTGTTAAGTCGTTTAGCGCCTCTTCACTCGGCTTACGCCCGTGACGAATATGCGTGTAATAACGCTCAATATCTGCTTCTGTATAAGGCGTGCCATACGCCATGACTAGTAATCCAACTTTTTTCTTCATCAAAGACACCTCAATTCGATTTTTGGGAGATCAATTCACGGCTATATGTGTGAACCAAATCTGTTAGTCGCTTTAAAACGTCTGGATCAACTTCTGGGAATACACCGTGGCCTAAATTGAAGATATGGCCAGGATGAGCGACCCCTTGCTCTACGATACGTCGTGCTCGTTTTTCAACTTCATCCCAAGAGCCGATCAAGTACGATGGATCCAAGTTTCCTTGAACCGTTTTTGTAATCCCGCGCTGACGGGCTTCTTCAATGGATAATCTCCAGTCAAGCCCTACAACATCGACAGGTAGATCATGCCATTCGTTAGCCAAGTGACTTGCGCCAACTCCGAATGTAATCAGTGGCACACCTGTTTCACGTAACTCCGTAAAGATGCGTGTCATAACAGGTTTAATGTAAAGACGATAATCTTCTACATTCAATGCCCCTACCCATGAGTCGAAGATTTGAACGGCACTAACACCCGCTTTTACTTGCGCTTTAATATCTATAATGATCATATCCGCAAGCTTTTCCATCAGTGCGTACCAAGCTTGTGGTTCACTGACCATAAATGCTTTTGTTTTGTTGTAGCTTTTTGAAGGTCCACCTTCAATCATATAACTTGCCAATGTAAATGGTGCACCCGCAAATCCGATTAAAGGCACTGTCAGCTGATCTTTTGTTAGCATTTCAATTGTTTCTAACACGAACGGTACATGCGTCTCCGGATCAAACTGTTGAAGGTTCTCAACATCCGCCACAGAGCGAATCGGATTGGAGATGACTGGTCCGATACCCGCTTTGATTTCAACATCTACACCCATACCAGGAAGTGGTGTCACGATGTCTTTGTACAAAATCGCTGCATCTACGTTGTAGTTATCTACAGGAAGTTTTGTGACGTATGCACAAAGCTCAGGTTGACGCGTAATTTCTTCTAACGAATACTTCTTCTTGATTTCACGATATTCGGGCTGCGATCGGCCAGCTTGTCGCATAAACCACACAGGTGTATGCTCTACTTTTTCGCCACGTGCTGCACGCAATAGCGTGTCATTTGTAATTTTCATTGAAGTCTTTCCTTCCCTACACAATTAGTCTATCTACTACTTTAGAACTTCTCTCATCTATTGTATAGATTTCGAGGCAAAATGTCATAGAATTGCCTTTCTATCAAGCGAAAGTGTTTTCAAATTGTGAACAATGGGAAATACTAAAGTAAAACTAGCCACAGGGGGTACATATATGACTAATTTTTATACAACGTCCGGAACACCAGAATTTATGATAAAGCTTCAGGAGAAATACAGTTCGGAATCGATGCACGTTTTATACGGCTCATCCGGTACACTTCTCATTCATGAAACAACTGGCAAAACAAAATTTCAAACACCTCGTTCATACGAAGTACTTGCGAGTCACGGCACTTTTGAAGAGAAAGGTTACTTTTACTTCTACCACATTCCTGTTACAGATGAAGGAAGGCCAGTGTTTGAACATGCTGCTCAGCAAATGATGCAAGGTGTGACGAATGAACCTGGATTGTTTGCGCTTCGAATATTACGCCCTAAAAAAGCCGACACATATTTGATTCTTTCCCAGTGGTCAGGTCCTTCAAGTTATAAACAATGGGCAGACCGCCACCTTACGTCACTCGAAACGTTGGCAGCTAAACAAAACATTTTCACAAGTTCGCCTTATACACAAACGTACCGTACGAAAAACGACGAAGAAGCAGCCGATTAAGGCTGCTTCTTTTTACGTAGTAAATACCATTCTACAGACACCACAGCTGCAAGTGCCCCAAGCCCCCCAAAAATTGGAGGATGTTGCGACAGTGCAACAAGAAGGCTGATTGCCAGTGGACTATAACTCACAATTCGCACAAAACGGCTGACAGCTTGTGACCTTGTGAGATGTGTTTGCGGATATAACATATCCATCCGAAACAATTGGTTAAACAACAGGCCTTGGTACGTTTGGATTGCAATCGCAAATGTAAAAACGACCATCAAACCTGCCACCACATACGAAAATGAAAGAAATGGGAATACAATTACTAACAGGGCAAGGCGTATCCACATATAAAACAATTCATCTTTACGGATGAAGCTTCGGGTGATTAAGAAGCTGTGTAAATCTTTTTTCGTCAAAATCCCATCTGCCCACGCTCTGCGGGATACTTTACTGCGTACATGTGGCACTTCAGTAAAATAATTTGCAAATTGATAGAAGCGTTGCATCCGTTGTTGTTCAAAATCAATCATTCGATCAAACGGGAATGGAGTCATAGCCATTTTCTTCGTAGCGAGGAAGTATCCTCCGGCTAGTCCCAAACAAGCAATGAACAATACTAGATTGCCCACGAGTAGAAAATAAAAAATACCAAACAACAGGAGTGCACGTACGAAAAAATCTAATAGCAAAGCATCCGGTCTACCCCATAGTACATGAAATTTCGTGTGCACATTCCAGTAACTCGCCGCTACCACCACTCCCCCTAGAGCAAGAAGCATAGACGTTTCGAGTTCACCGACACGCGTAAGCAATGGTAGTAACACGACTGTTACGACGAGTGCACGAATGACGACAATGGTGACTGACCAACGCAAAGCAGGTTTCAAATAGAACAGTAGTTTACTTTCCATTGGAAGTAAATAATAGTGATCGGCTTGCTTTAATAACAAGGCGGGCCGATTAGGCACGACAACGAGCATTAATAAACTAGCCGCTACCAAAAATACAGGAAACCCTTCAGGCGGAGTTTTCAACCACTCGCTATAGGAGTAACCTGCTGCACCGATAACAAATAATAGAACGATTGCGATGTGACCGGAAATAATAAATTGCATGTACTTTTGGATATCGAGGAAGTAGCTTTGAAAGCGTTGGCCATAAAGTGACTGTAAATTACGCATACTCTTGCTCCTCAGTCATCGCAATATACAAGTCATCCAGACTCGCCCCGGGCATTCCTAGAGCTTTTCGTAAATCCTCCATCGTACCTGCTGCTCGAATTTTTCCGTTGTGCAGAAGAATCAATTTATCGCAATACTTTTCAGCAGTTGCTAAAACGTGTGTCGTCATAAGAATACCCGCTCCATTTTGTTTGCGCGTTTCAAGTTGATTTAAAAGAGCTCGAATTGCTAGTGGATCAAGACCTACAAACGGTTCATCAATAATATAGAGTGCAGGATTCGCCATGAAAGCAGACATAATCATCACTTTTTGTTTCATTCCCTTAGAAAAATGCGTAGGGAACCATTTTAATCGCTTTTGCATACGAAACTCTTCTAATAAAGCGTCCACTCGCTGTTTTGCTTGGTCTTCATCAATCTCATAAGCAAGGGCAACTAACTCAAGATGTTCTTGCAGTGTTAAATCATCATATAATACAGGTGTTTCAGGAATGTATGTGAATGATTTACGGTAGGCTTCCGATTGCGTTGAAATCGTATGACCATTGATGGATATCTCACCCGAATGAGGTTGTAATAATCCGATAATGTGTTTAATCGTTGTACTTTTCCCTGCTCCGTTCAAGCCAATCAGTCCGACCAGTTCCCCCGGTTCAACAGTAAAGGAAATGTTATGGATAACTGCTTTTTTGGAATAGCCGCCCGTTACTTTATCTAATTTTAAGAGTGACATCAAAGTGACCCCTTTCACATTTCAATTTAGCATCTTGCTCTATCTCATTCTAGCATATGGTAAACTACAACTAGTCATACGAAAAGGAGTGTTCACGATGTCAGATTGTATTTTTTGCAAATTAATTTCTGGTGAAATCCCGAGTACGAAGATTTATGAAGATGACCATGTATTTGTTTTTATGGACATTATGCCGCTTACTAAAGGCCATATTCTTGTGATTCCAAAAGAACATAAAGAATCTGTTTACGACCTTTCAGAAGAACAAGCAGCAAATCTCTTTCGAGTGGTCCCAAAACTTGCGACAGCTTTGAAAAAAACCTTCCATCCGGCAGGAATGAACCTATTAAACAATAATGGAGCTCCTGCAGGACAAAGCGTTTTTCATTTCCATTTACACTTAATTCCTCGTTATGATGAGACAGATGGATTTAAAGCAACATGGAGAACGAAAGAAAAAGAATACCCACTCGAGAAGATTCAGGCACTTGCTACTGAATTATCTGAAAATATATAAACTCTATCTATTGCACTATTAGATGAATGTTGTATACTAATCAATAAGCTTTCGCTTGTAGCAATGAGTGCATACAAGGAGAGTACGAGTTTAGACATAGCAGAGGAGAGAAAAAAATGAATACAAAAAACTTAGTATTATCCGCAATGTTATTAGGAGTAGGGACTGTTTTATACCTTGTGATCCCAGGGATTAACGGAGGAATGAAGCCCGATTTTCTACTTACGATGATGTTCATCACGATTTTACTTTCTTTAAATCTTAAACATACAATAGTAGTCGGTCTTGCAACTGGAATTCTTTCTGGATTATTTACAACATTCCCAGGAGGCTTCCTACCAAACGTAATCGACAAATTCATTACAGCATTAGTGTTTTTCGCAGTTGCAGTCGCTATTCAAGGATTCGCTAAAAAGCTTGCCGCGCAAGCAGTTATCACAGCTTTAGGAACAGCACTTTCAGGAGCAATTTTCTTAGCAAGTGCAATTTTCATTATGGGCGCGGACGTTCCATTCGGAGCACTGTATCTTGGTGTCGTTCTGCCAGCTATTGCATTAAATACAATTGCATTTGTGGTCATCTATCCGATTGTTCAGCAGACATTGAAACGTTCAACTTTGCGAACATCTGTAGCTAATTCATAATACGTACTCCCTCCCCCGTATACGGTGGAGGGTTTTTTAATTTATATGGTATTATGTTTATATACATAGGTATGTTGGTATACTTTAAACAACTACATAGTTTGGAAGGCGGGGACATTCCATGGATAAAAGTCGTTTTGTTTGGGGCCTACTTACAGGTGCTGCCGTTTCAGCGACAGCCGTTTTATTATCTGCTCCTAAAAGCGGGCCTGAAGTGCGTAGTCAGCTTCGTGCTACTTCAACCACTGTTAAATACGATTTAAATGAGGTAAAGACACATTTTCAAGAAATGAAAACTGCATTGCAACAATTGATCACGTCAGCGAAAGAAGTGGCACCGGATGCTTTACAAGGAATGAAGGAAAGCGTGGATACGTGGCAACGAGAAACTGCACCCATTCAAGCAAAAATTCAACAAGACCTTGAGGCCATTCAAAAATCAATGGATGAAATTCAGCAAGCATTACCGGCAAAAAAATCCGATAAGGCTGGTTGACATCAAAAAGCATTTTCTCTTTCTTTTAATAAGAGAAGATGCTTTTTATTTTTATCATCATAATATTATACTCCTATATTTCCGTTTATTCCTCTCAGTTGTTATACTAGAAAGAACTACAGAATCCACTCACTACATAACCAAATGCACAAAGTCTTCTTCCCAATCCAATAAGAAAAGGTGGCGAACCCTATGTCACAAAATTATTCTCTAAAAGAAGCAATGATTTTTAGTCAGCGACTTGGTCAATTGTCAAAAGCACTCTGGAAAGCTGTTGAAAAAGATTGGCAAACTTGGATCAAACCATACGACTTGAATATCAATGAGCACCATATTTTGTGGATTGCTTATCATTTAAAAGGTGCCACAATTTCTGATATAGCGAAGTTCGGTGTGATGCATGTTTCTACGGCATTTAACTTCTCGAAAAAGTTGGAGCAACGTGAACTTTTAGCTTTTTCAAAAAGAGAAGACGATAAGCGCAACACTTATGTTACCGTTACAGAAAAAGGCGCAAACTTGTTAGAAGAAATGTATGAGAATTATCACAATACTTCCCATTCAGTCATTGAAGGTTCTCTTCCTATCAAACAACTTTACGGTCGCTTCCCAGAATTTATGGATATGATGGCAGTCATACGCAATATTTACGGGGATGATTTCATGGATATTTTCGAACGATCACTTGCAAATATTGAACATGAATTCGATTTTGACGAAAAAGATGAAAGCGCCATCAAATAATTTACAATTTCCCTCTTGAATTAATTGGTGAAACATCGTATTGTAAACTCTTGAACTATCAGTTTAGGGGTGTTTTACATGCAATGCTGGAAAAGCATTAATATCCGCCGTCAGTACGGCTATGACCGTTTGTTTTTAATTTCATCTTTTATTGTTTTCTTGATTTTTTCATTCGCATATATTGGCCTGTCTTTTGTAAGTGAAAGCACGCGTTCTAGTGAATATTTCATCATCTTTGTTGCTTCATCTTTAGCAGTATATCCTGTGCACAAGTTGTTGCATTACATTCCCCTCTCTCGTTTAAATGGGCGTGTGAAATTAAAAAAATCTATGCACTTCGGTGTGATTCCAATGTTTATGATTAAAATTTGTGAACCGATTGGAAAAAGTCGATTCATTTTTGCATTGTTATTGCCGTTTTTAGTGCTATCCACTGTGTTTTTACTAGGAATCTATATATTCCCAGAGTTCGCTCACTACTTCATCTTACTTTTTGCATACCATTGTGGCATGTGTGTCATTGACTTGATTTATGTAAAAGAGTTAATTCGTTCACCTAAGAAGGCTTGGATTGAAGAAATTGAGGATGGTTATGAGATCCTCGTCTCTCCTCGTACGTAACTATTGCTAGCAACTCGTTGTTTTGCTATGATGAAAGTGTTCACGAAGGGAGTCACAGTATGATTATTTTGGCACTACTTGGATTTGCCGCCTTCTATTTCTTTCAAATAAATCGAATGGCACTTGCATTTGTCACGTCTCGCGAACTATCAGAAGAGAAGCAGACAAAAGTATTCCGAATGGTAAATATTTGTATTACTCTATTATTTGTTTCACTTTATGTAAAAATAACATATGCAGTATAGATGGAACGGACGCCAAATGGCATCCGTTCTTTTTTGTTACATTAAGGATGTTGCGCCGACAATAATAAGAAGAATGAAAAGAACGACAATCAAGGAAAAGCCTGAGCCGTTTTAATAGCTATGACCCATTACAATCACCTCCTTGTCCTTTACAGTATGCGGATGTCTCTGTGAGTCCGTAGGCAAATATGGAACTATTTTGTTTTTTAAACGTTTATGTTATAGTAAGCATTGTCTGAATCTAGTTAGGAGAGATACCAAAATGAAAAAAACATTAATGACAACTGCTCTGGCAGCCTCAATCTTTACTTTAGGCGCATGCTCAGACGAAGAAGCTTCATCACCTGTGGTTGTAAGCTCTGAATATGGCGATATTACTCAAAATGATTTGTACAATGAAATGAAAGCATCTATCGGTGATCAAGCACTTCAATTGTTAATGATTGAAAAAACTCTTGATGCTGAATACGATGTATCCGATGAGCAAGTAGAAGCGGCCTTAGCTGCGGACAAAGAAGAACAAGGTGAAAACTTTGATGCATTCATCGCTCAACAAGGCTATACAGAAGAGTCTTATAAAAAGTTTCTTAAATTGAATCTTCTTCAAGAAGAAGCACTAATTGATGGTGTTGAGGCAACAGAAGAAGAAATTCAAGCGAAATACGATGAGATTAAAACAGAAGTAAATGCTCGTCACATCTTAGTAGAAGATGAAGCTACTGCAAACGAAGTGAAAGAAAAGCTTGATGCAGGCGAAGACTTTGCTGCACTTGCTGCTGAGTATTCAACTGAGCCACAAGCTCAAACTTCTGGTGGCGATTTAGGTTGGTTTGGTCGCGGTGCAATGGTTCCAGAATTTGAAGAAGCAGCGTTTTCTTTAGAGCCTGGCGTTATTAGTGAACCTGTTCAGTCTGATTTTGGTTTCCATATCATTGAAGTAATTGAAAAGCGTGAAACGGAAGAATCTTTCGAGGATATGCGTGAAGAGTTAGAGCGTGAAGTGAAAATTGCGAAAGCAGATTCATCTGCTTTATTCGGTACAGTTGCACAACTAATGAAAGATGCAAATGTTGAAATTCAAGACGAAGAGCTTGAAGGCGCATTAGCAAACTTCTTAGATTACGAGGCTCCAGCTGAAGAAGAAGAAACAAACGAATAATACAAAAAACTCCGATCAGCATGTGATCGGAGTTTTTTTCTAGTGCAGTCTCAATCGACAAGAGGAGGTAGTGCCAGAGATTGAGTTACAAATGGTGTCTGTCACCTTTCATCACCATAAGACTCGCTGTCCTAAACTGTGTTCTATAGATTGTTAAATCAGGCCTTGCGTTAGCACAGCCTGGCACTACTAATGTCAGTTGTAGCTATAAAGGTTATTTCAATTATTATATAGAGGCGAAGCCGAATCTTAAACTTGCAGGTCACAACTTCATCTCAACAAGCACTTGAACTAGCCTGATTCAACTGTAGAAGATTGCGTAAGGGCAAACTAAGAAGAACCGCGCTGGGGCCGCTCGAATCGAGCGGCCCCAGTCCTTTTCTTTCTTAATTTGATCTTGAAAGCAATCGTCGGAAGGTGAATCTGGATTTCTCAAGTATACTTCGCCTTCAAAGTCTACGCTGTCATCTCGCAAAATTTCTGATCAGTCGGCTCCACATCTAAATATCAAACGTAGGTCGGTAGAATGAACGGTTCTCGAGCGGGAATAGGCGTTCTGAGAATTCACCTGGCGTTGTTTTTTCAAGCGCACGATTTAACATCGCCATCTTCGCATCTATATTATCAATATAATGCAGAATTTCAGCCTCACGAAGCATCGGACGTTTCGGGCTTCCCCACTCTTCTTTGCCGTGGTGAGATAGCACCATGTGTTGAAGAAGCATGACTTCTTCCCCTTCGATTTCCAATTCTTTTGCAGCCATCGCAATCTCATTTACCATGATTGAAATATGTCCTAGCAAATTTCCTTCTATTGTATAGCTTGTCGCTACAGGCCCAGAAAGTTCAATGACCTTTCCTACATCGTGTAGTAAAATACCTGAATACAATAAATCTTTATTAAGGCTCGGGTATAACTCCGTTAACGATTTGCCAAGACGTAACATCGACACGACATGGTCCAGTAACCCTGTTGCATAGTCATGGTGATTTCGGGTAGCAGCTGGATACGTTGTGAATGCGAGGTGATGTTTTTTCAAAAGATGACGCGTAAGACGTTGAATGGTTGGATTTGTCATCTCGAAAATATATGGAGTCAATTCATTCATTAACTCTTCCTTAGACTTTTCTGCTGATGGTACAAGATCTGTAATTGTGATCCCTTCTTCATCTTTTACAGGACGGATACTCTTAACACGCAGTTGTAACTTTCCACGGTAGTCGTGGATTTCGCCGCCTACACGAACGATTTTTTGCGCTCCATAAAGACGGGCATGTTCATCTGTCGTGTCCCAAAGTTTCGCCTCAATATCCCCACTTTTATCTTGCAATACAAGAGACATAAATGGTTTTCCAACTGTTGTAACTCCAACAGTACTCTGCTTTATTAGTAAATAGTGATCGACTGGATCGCCTACTCGAAGTGTTGTAATCCCCTTCATGATTTGCTCCTTTCAGTCTCCATATGCAGCACTTTGTGTGGAGACAGCCACTCATCGCGGCATGTGAAATATAGATAAGGCAATTGATTCTCCTCACTCATCAACCATTGTACCACTTGTTGAAAACGAATCGCATCAAAATGGACAAATGGATCATCCATCAAAATAACAAATGGTTTTTCTTTTGATAGTTCTTCTGCAAGTGCGAATCGTAGCGCTAAATAGGCTTGTTCTTTCGTAGCTTGGCTCAGCTCTTTCATCTCGAAAAGCGTACCATCTTTTGATACTGCTACAAATCGGTTCTCGCTATAACCTAATGATTTGTAGGCACTTGCAGTAAACCGAGCAAACAGCTCACTAGCTCGCTGAATAGTGGCTGGAAAGACATCTTTTTGATAATGCTCATAGTGTGCTTCTATACTTGATGCTATTCCTTGCCACGCAAGATAGTCGATGACCAGTTCTTCTAGCTGTCCTTTTTTTGCTTCGATCTGTTGAAGCAATTTGGCTCTTTGTTCATCACTCACTAGCTGATCAATCTGTTGTTCGATTGTGACAACAGATCGTGTAAGTTCTGTCTGTTCCGATTCTAAACGATCCAGTTCAAAGATGAGCTTTGCATTGTCAAAATCTTTTCGAGCTTTGCCATGCAATCGACGTTTCAATTCTTGAAGCCGCTCCATCTTTTTGGCGGTTTCTTGTGCATCTTTGACTAAGGTGTCGAAAGCATCTCTACTAGGAACGCTATACTTTTCATAGATCGTTTGTAACTGCGCCTCTACTACTTGTTTAGCCTTCTGAGCTTTTTTTCTCTGCTCCACAGTATACATATGTTCAGCTTCTCGCACTTTCAAAAGGCGATAGTCTTCATGAAGCTTTGTAAGTCGTCTTCTAGCCTCTTGGAATACGGATTCAGATTGTGCATGTTGAGGAAACTTTGCCGCAATTTTTGCACGTTCAAGTAGTGTGCTAGTTAAACGCTCTTCGATTTGTCGGTAACTTAGCTGCAGCTGTTGCAACTTGCGTAGTTGATCGAAAATATCTCGCGCTCTATAATTTCCTGTTGGCTTTACACCGTACTCTTTTAAGAAATTGTCTGCTTTATCGCTCTCCACATCACTAAATCGAGAAGGCACAACGATTCCAGCTACAATGAGAACTAGTGAGAGAAGATAGAAGAATAGCCAATCCGTCACAAATCCAAGCACGACAAAAGCTCCAGCTGTCAGTAAAAGAAACTTATATTTCGTATTGTCCCAATTAGACGTGGGTTTGAGTAATGTATCCAGTTGTTGTTCTTTTTGATAAGACAAATCGTACCCTTCCAGTTTTGTTTCCAAGTCGAATGGGTCTATTGCTAAAGCTGCAAGTGCAGGTTGTTGTTCGCGGACGATACCTTCAAGTTGCTCTTCTAATTCGGCAATTTTACTGTGCACTTCCCTCCAAGACGTCTCATCAGCTAAAATCAATTCTAACTCTTCAATTTCCCGTTCTTTTTCATGCAACTGATTAGCATCAACGGAAGTACTCAAAAGCGTCGTTTCTTTTTGCGTGAGATCCAAAATGCGATTCGAGAGTTCCCGAACGTCGTCTTGGTCGGTTTGGGAGACGTCGACTCTCTCATTTGTAACGTGGAGCAACATTTCATATTCCTCAAATAGTGGATGCAACATCTGCTGTTCTTCCGCTTCAAAAATCTGCTGTTTTGTAAGTCGAATTTCATTTCGAACCTCACCTAGACGATTCTCTACTTGCTGTTGTTGCTGTGTAAGTTCTGCATAATACCGCTCTTGTTCCAACCCTTTCACGAGTTGGTTCTCTAAATCACGCAATTCTTCTAACTGGCGATTGATGTGCGGTTTCTTTCCACCTGGTTTATAGAGCGCTTGTAATTCTTTCGTTGCGTCTTTATTTAACACCGCATAGGGATTCGTACCTGTCGTTCCACTAGCAAAAAAAAGTTCTGTCAGGTCTTCTTGAGAAAGTTGGTGAATTTGCTGCAAGTCAAAAAGGTGAAAAGCGTAGACAGATTCTGCTTGTTCTCTTGTTAATCCTTTAAGTAAACTCCGTAGTTCTTCTTCGCCTCCGTAGTAGATGCCATTTTCAGTAACAGTAACTACTCCAGAGGACTTCCCTTCCACGCGCTCAATTTGATATAGCTTGTCCTGTAACTCAATTTTCACCCAGCCACCATACCGAACTCCAAATTTAGGTTCTAAACGATTCGCAGACGCACGAGTCGGAAATCCGAAGAAGATTTGCAGAATCGCTTCATAAAGAGAACTCTTCCCTGTTTCATTGTTCCCTACAACCACTGTTTGTGTTGAAAATGAAAATGTACGATCAACATGTTTGCCAAATCCATAAAGATGGACTTCGAGAAGTTTCATTGACCACCACTCCGATCAGTAAGAATGGCGTGCATTCGCTCTTTCACTTGATCTTCTAAAGTAGATGAATCAAGTACTTGTTGCATAGCTGTAGGAATCGTTGGTAAAGCAAACTGATTCATCAACTGTTGAAATGCTGGGTCCAGTTCAGTAGTCCAATGCAGGTTTAGATGAGTAATATAAACAGTTTGAATTGTTTGATTCACCTGCTCTAGTATAAATTCTCGCAGTTCGTTTTCGTTCGTCGTCAGCATCCAGTCTTCTTTCGGAGTCTTTATAGTCACTTGTACTAATGTATAAATGTGATCCGTTTTCGGCTCCAGCGCTTTGATTAGTTGTTCTTGGAAGTGATCAATTGACGCTGTCGATTCGAATACAACTTCAATTTCGTCAAATACAACTTGTGAAGCCTTCTGAAATGTAATGGTAGGCTCACCGTTTGATAGTTCGACATGATAATAGCCTTGAACTCCCTGCTCTTTTCGATTGCGACCTTGTAAAGTCCCTGCGTACGCAATTGCTGGTTTTGTGCTAAGTTGTTGCCTCTTATGGATGTGGCCGAGAGCCCAATAATCATAGGAAGTTTGGCGAAGTTGCTCTAGTGTAAACGGTGCGTATACATCATGTTCTTGTTGTGTTTGCTCACTTCCATGAAGCAAGCCAATCGCATAATCTGCATAGGATTTTCTTGGTGGATACTTTTCAATATAACTTTCAGGAAGATGACGTCGTGGATAACTGAACCCACTAATTTGAACAACTTGTCCATCTATTTCGAGTTCATACGATTCAGGAGTTTCACCAAATATAGTCACATTTGGCGGAAGCTTAAAACGCGTCCAATTCCCTGCCAAATGATCGTGATTTCCATGAATGATATAAACCGGAATATCGTACTGTGCAAGTGTTTCCATAGCTTTCTTAAAATAGGCTTGTGCGCGTAAACTACGGGTTTCACCATCGTAAATATCTCCTGCAAGTAGGATAAAGTCCGGCTTATTCGTAATAGCATCTTGGACGAAGGAATCAAATGCGCCAAACGATGCATTTCGGATGCGTTGTTGCCAGTGTTCCGGCATGCTTTGAATTTTTGCAAAAGGACTCTCTAGATGAAGATCTGCTGCATGAAAGAATCGGATTACCATAGTCTACTCCTTAAATCGAATATTTGTTCTATTATATCATATGGGATTTTTCTGTATACTGATAGTAGAGAGAAAGGGGAAGAAGCACATGCATACGTACACTTTTACTGCGTTTGAAAAAACGGGGAAACTTTTAGCGGAAGAAAAATGGGAATACGCTTCAGATGAAGAAGCGAAACGTCAAGGGGAATCGCGTATTGAAGAACTAGGATACGGGGAAACGACGCATCGCTTAGTCAATACTTCTGGAAAGTTAATTTTATTCCATGTATAGAAGATAGCCGCCTCCTGAGAGAGCGGCTATTTTTTATTGATTGAATTGTGGTTTGCGCTTGTTTACAAAAGCATCGATGCCTTCTAGATGATCCGCTGCAGAACGCATAGCTGTCTGAGCAGCTGCTTCACCTGCAAGAACTTGTTGCAACTCTTTAGTTTTAATTCCATGTAAAATCTTCTTAGACTCTAGCATAGCTTGAACTGGAGATGCTGTTAGCTGGTTTGTAAAGTGATCCAGGGTCGCCTGAAGATGACCATCTTCTACTACTTGATCGACAAGTGTAGCTTCGTGAGCTTGTTGACCCGTCATCATCTTGCCTTCCCAAATAATCTGCTTCGCTTTTGGTACACCCACTCGCTCTTTTAAGAAGAAGTGGCCTCCTCCATCCGGAACAAGTGCAATGCCTATAAAGTTCATGGCTAGTTTTGCTGATTTTTCAGCTAAAATAAAATCGCTCGCCAATACGAGACTGAACCCTAATCCCGCTGCTGCTCCGTGAACAGCCGCAATTGTAAGTTTTGGTAGCGTGTAATACGCGAGAGCTAACTTTTCAAGTTTACTCATGATATCCCCAATGTCGAACGACCCATCATTTGCAAGCATCGCTTTGATATCTCCACCTGCTGAAAATGCACGACCTTCCCCTTTTAAAACGACAACTTTTGATGTTGTATCGTTATGTAGGTCTGTAAAAAAATTTGTTAGTTCATCAATCATTTGTCCATTCATAGAATTTAGTGCCTCTGGTCGATTGAGCGTGACTGTCAGGACTTCACCTGTTTGATCGATTTTTAGTGTTTCGTATGTCATTGTGATTCCCCTCCCCTAGTATCTATTCGACAGCTTTTGTAAAAGTCCTTTTTTTATTAAATGTGGAGCCGGCTGTTCAGAAATTTTGCGTTGGAGGACTAAAACTGAGCGAACGTTCATCGGATGAATGTGAGATTTATTCTACACTATTCATGATTTATTCTACCCAAATGAATATTTATTCTACCGAAGTCATATTATGGAAACTATTTTTCTGTTTAGGTCTATTCAGAAGAAGAGTGACAGGCACCAAATGGGAACTGTTGGTAAAGGGTGACAGGCACCATGTCTACTTCTTGAATCATCAAAAAAATCCAACCCCGTTAAGCGAGGTTGGATTTACGTCTATTAAAACTGCTCGTATAGCTCTTGAACTGGTTTCAATAAAATACGGTTGATTTCTTCGATTAACTGACTAAGTTTCATTTCAGCTTCTAACATAGCCATAATCTTCTCATTTGACTGAGCAAGTTGCGCTGTCTTCTGAGCGTACTCAAGCTCTTCTCCAGGGATTTCTTCCCCTTTGACTTGCTTTTCTTGTAGTGTCATTTGAATCTTACGGAACGACTCAAAAAGTTCTTTTGCTTCTTGATCGTCTTTCACGGCTTGAATTGCTTCTTTGACTCCTTGCATTTCAGAAGTTGAACGCAATGTTGTCTCTAATTTGTTAATATCGTCATAAATGTTCATCAAAACAGCTCCTAACTATTAATAACGAGGGCAATAATTCCTTGAATGACCCCAATCAGACCTCCAAGAACCCCTCCGAGAATTGTAATCATTTTAAATTCTCTTCTAGACAAGCCTAACACAAGTTCCTCTAATCGCGAAACCGGGAAGGTATTCACTTGCTCTTTTACCACTTGATCGAGCTTCAACTTTTCAAACAGGGCTGGAAGTTCCGCATGCAGGCGCTTAAATGTATAGTCAAAAGCTTTTGGCAAAATCGAATCGCTCACCACTGCTCCAATTGTTGGGAATAAGTGTGTAACTGGTTTTTCCAATTGCTCCTCAATTGCGACTTGTTTATGGATATACGCCTTGATTTGCTCTACTACTGGTGCAGCATCAAAGCCGTTCAACAACTCAACTAAAGGACGCTCTTTTATTTTGTCCCATTCTTGTACAAGAAGATTTGTAATCAATGTTTGGGTGGAAGGAGCATCTAGAAATTTCTTGATTTCTGGCTGTAATTTGTTCGCAAGTGTATTGGAATCGCCAACCATCATAAGAATCATATTTCCAAAAGTGCCTTTAGAGGCAAGAAAATCATCCACTAATTGTTTAAGTGTACGATTGCCTTCTGGTGATTCGATGAAGTCGGTTCCTTTTTGAAGAATGGCAGATGTGAGCTCTGGTAACTTCGCTTCCACTTTTAGCTGCCAAGCTACTGGCAATACGGTTTGGACTGTGCCCGTCTGAAGCTTATCCGTAATTTTCAGGGCTTGAAAATCCACTTGGCTATCAATTAAGTCTTTCACAGAACCCGTTACATTTTTTAGTTCTGCACGTTCAAGCCACTTAGATATTGGTGTCGTCTCAAATCCAAGACCAGAAGTAATTTGTTCCTCAACAACACGTTGGATTCTCCCTTGTACTTCTTTGTTTAAGTACCGCTTCTCGATGAGTTCTGGCGTCAATAAATAATGGATGACCAGTTTCCCTAGCTGAGAAGCCAGTTCTTCTCTGCGTTTTGGAATAAGTCCTGGGGTAAATGGAACACGCCACTTCCCAATATATTTTGCTTCGTATGGTCGAAATAACATTTTGATGGCAATGTGATTTGTAAATGCGCCGATGACAGCTCCAATGAGAGCCATGAAGACGATAGTTGTTACGATTTCCATGTCATTCACCTTTTTCTTTAGTCTCTAGGTGATAGTATACCAAAAAGAGAGGCCCTGACTATATCAGGACCTCTCGTCAAACCAATGGATATATCCTGGTAAGCGTATGGCATGTTCCATTTCGTCATGCATCGCAATCCAAAAAGGTTGTGGCGAGGGTGTTTTTAGTACCATTACTTTATAAAAATCCGCAGCTTCCAATTCCTCTTCCCATGCTTGCAGTAAAAATTTCCGAACAGATTCTATTGGCTTAGGCTTTTCAATACCTCTTACATAGCGGCCAGTTTGTAAGAAATGCAATTGTTGAAACATCTCATAGTGCGACTTCTCATCCTCATATATATGGCGGATTACTTATTTCCAAAATGGATCTTCTGTCAATTGTTCCAATTGTCGATAGGAATAGTACGCTTGGTATTCATCCCGAATCGCTTTTTCTAATTCATTACTCATAGACGAACCTCCTCATAGAAACACAATATGCTACACTTAATGTAGCTATGAAAGGAGTGTCCCTATGTTACAACACTTTAGTTATCAATCCCTTTTTGAAAACAAGTCGCTCCCTGGGTGGGAGATTAGTTTTTATTATCGTCAACAAAAGTATCGTGGAATTTACGAGAAGGATGGCACGATTCAGTGGTTGGATGGTGTTCCGGAAGATGAGGACAAGGTGAAGTCTTTTATCCATGAGTTAATGGTTTTTCATGTTTATGATTGAGTTTTAGATGTGGAGAACGCCGCTCTAGAAACTCCGAGGAAATCAGACGTGCCCGTGAAGGCTCTTTTCAGCCTTTACGGGTGCGGCTGATTCCGGAGCGTGTTTCTGGCGTTCGGAACTCGATTCCATTTAGATGTGGAGCCGACTGTTCAAGACGTTGCGTTCCGCATATCAAGAACTGAGCGAACGTTCATCGGACGAATGTGCGATTTATTGAACACTATTCATGATTTATTCTACCCAAATCAATATTTGTTCTACCGAAGTCATATTATGGAAACTTTTTTCGATTTTAAGTGGTATCTCAAGAAAAGAAGAAGAGTGACAGGCACCAAATGGAAACAGTTGGTAAAGAGTGACAGGCACCTATGAAACCTTGGTACAAAAAAACCAGCAGCTCTCTCAATCTTAATTAAGAGAAACTACTGGTTTTTTTGTTATGAGTATTTACGAAGAAGCTGATAGATACGCGATTTAATTTCAGAAGCCTCGTGCTTGTGTACTGTCAACGGGACAAATGTTTCGTCCTGATCCATCGCTTCTGCTAAGAAACCTCCGAACCCGCGAGCCTTCCGATCAATTTGAAGAAGCAGCTCTGCTTTTTCAGGAGTTTGACTTAAAAAGACCACTTCCACTTCATCTAACTTTCCGTAAAACTCTCCAGTCATCGGCACGTATTCAAATTCCTGCATGAATGGATAGACACCTCTGTATTTTCTTGATGCTTGTTCACATTCTGCTTTACGTAAACGGAAACCTAGATTTTCAATCTCTTTCAACACCGTATTGGCAAGGGTGGTAGGTTCTACTTGAATATAGTCTTTATCAGTCGGATCCACAGCTGAGGCAATATCTAACATTGTCTGAATCCAGACACGTGTGGCCCCTTTTGTGACAGGCGTATCAAAAGGAAGTACGAATGAGAATGGAATTTCTCTTTCTTCATTCGCGGCTAGTGTAAATCCATCTAAAACTTTGTGTTTTTGAATCATTGCTTTGTCTGTAAACTTTCGATCATCTGATTCACGAATATAGGTCGTATAGACGGCTAGATATAGAGCATCAATTTTTTGCTCTGTCTTCCCTCCATAAATCTTGACCACGCCTTCCATCACTTCTCCTGCATGAAATACTGCTTTCGAGAGAACTGTATCGACTTTTGCTGAACCTACACCAATACTTGCTAACATTTTGTTGAATAAAGACATGAGAAACGCTCCTTTACGTTAGATTACTTACTAGTACGTTTGAGAAAATAAAAAAGTTTCACGCTAGTTGGGCAGTTCCGGCTTGGAGACGATACATTTTTTCATATTGACCACCAAGTGCAATCAATTCGTCGTGATTTCCGTTTTCAACAATCTCACCTTTATCAAGCACTAAGATTCGGTCGGCATTTTTAATGGTTGATAAGCGGTGCGCAATAATGAATGTTGTACGTCCTTTTTTCAGCACATCCATTGCATGTTGGATCAACTCTTCAGTCTCTGTATCAATATTCGACGTTGCTTCATCTAAAATTAAAATAGCTGGATTGAAGGCTAAAGCACGTGCAAATGAAATCAGCTGACGTTGCCCTGAAGACAATGTACTCCCTTTTTCAACGACTGGCGTATCCAGACCGAGTGCTAGATTCTTCAGTACACGGTCCCCACCAACAGCTTCAATTGCCTCTTCCACTTGACGACGTGAAATACGTGGGTCATCTAAGCTGATGTTCGAAGCAATCGTTCCCGAGAAGAGATAAGGGTCTTGTAGTACGATTCCCATATGTTCACGAACTGCTTGACGAGAAAGAGACGTCATATCTTGACCGTCTATATAAATTTTGCCTTTTGACGGGTCATAGAAACGGAACAATAAATTCATGATTGAACTCTTCCCCGATCCTGTATGACCAACAAGCGCTACTGTCTCTCCTTTGTTTGCCGAGAAGTTTAAATTCTTCAATACATACTCTTCATCTTTATACGCAAACCAGACATCTTCGACGACGACATTTCCTTGATAGCGAGGAACTCGTTGTTCAGATACTTGCTCTCCTGGTTCATCAAGAAGTTCAAATACGCGTGTTCCCGCCACGAGAGAGCGCTCTAGTTGTGAAAACTGATTCACGATTCCAGTCAATGGGTTGAACAACCGTGTGATGTAATCGACAAATGCGTAAAGTGTTCCTGCCGTCACGGCTGCTTCTGCTCCTACAGAGGCTGCTCCAAAATAAAGAATAAAGCCGAGGAACATCATGTTACGGAGCACAAATACTAAATTAAATGATGTGGCTGAATCAAGTTTTAACAGTTTGCTTTGATGCTTAAAGTGACTTTCATTCATTTCTTCGAATTCACGAGCCATTTGTTTTTCACGACGAAACGCTTGGATGATTGACATCCCTTGAATCGATTCATTAATCATCGCATTCATATCAGCCAGTTTTGTACGAACGATATGATTGTAGTTCGACGCATATTTTCGGTACAGAATCATCCAAATATAAACTAAGGGGACAATCACTAGCGCCATCGCGGCCAGGCGTACATCTAAAATGAATAGTGCTACATAAACTCCAGTAATCGAAATGATACTTGTCGCAAACTGAGAAAGCACTTGTACGTATAGATTACGAATGGCCTCCGTGTCATTTGTTACGCGTGCCACAATCTTTCCTGCTGGTAATCGGTCAAAGTAATGAACCGGTACACGCTGTATGTGCTTAAATACGTCATTTCGTAAATGTTGGACGACGCGGTTAGCTCCAATCTGTAACTGAATATACATGAAGTAGCGAAATACGGCCGCAACAATTTGTAATCCGAAGAATACTGCGAGTAACTGTGCAACGACAACAAAGTCGATTTGCTCGGCTGTAATTTGTGTATCAATAATATATTTTGCAATAAATGGACCAATCAGATCCACGATAACAGCGATTGTCAGTAGGCCAAGCCCACTAAGAATCGTCTTTTTATACTTTAATGCATAGAGATAAAGTCGTTTTGAGGTCGTCATCTCTACACCTCCTCTAACTGCTGACGATCAAACTGTTCTCGGTACCAACCACCTTTAGCGAGTAATTCTTGGTGTGTGCCCTTTTCTACTACTACACCATCATCTAAAACGATAATTTGATCAGCATGTTGGATAGCAGACAAACGGTGAGTGGTAATAATCGTAGTTTTCCCAGTCCGGTTTTGTTGAATATTTTCAATGATTTTGGATTCAGTCTTCGCATCAACTGCAGAGAGTGAATCATCTAAAATTAAGATATCTGGATTTTTAATGAGCGCGCGTGCAATTGAGACACGCTGTTTTTGACCACCTGATAAGGAAACCCCTTTTTCTCCAACCAGTGTTTCAAGTCCTCGTGGCAAGTTTTCAAGATCTTTTTCAAAATAAGCAAGACGAATTGCATCTAGCAGGTCTTTTTCAGTTGCGTCTTCTTTTCCAAATAAGATATTCTCTCGAATCGTTCTTGAAAAGAGTACGTGATCTTGTGGAACGTATCCGATTTTTGATAGCACAGCTTCCCGTGTCTGATCAGCAATCGCAATATCACCTATTTCTACAGCACCTTTGCCCATCGGATATTCTTTTAGTAGCTGTTTCACAAATGTGGTCTTTCCAGCTCCTGTCTTTCCTACAATACCTAATGTTTGACCCGCTTCTACACGAAGCTCAACATCTTTTAAATTGACGACTTCTGAGGTTGGGTAGGTAAATTCCACTTGTCGGAAACCAACAGTTGGTTGTTCCTTTGCAAGAGAAGCTCTGGCAGGCTCTATAACATCTTGAGGAGTACTCAGGGTTTCTTGTACACGATCAAGTGAAGCATTCCCACGCTGCATGACATTGATCAGCTCTCCAATTGCAAACATTGGCCAAATCGCAAGACCTAAGTAAACATTAAATGTTACGAGGTTTCCAACGGTCATTTCACCAACAGATACCAAATGCGCTCCGTATCCGAGTGCAACGACGTAACTGATACCAGTTCCGACTTTTGTAATCGGACCGAATAATGCATCAATCCGTTCAACGACCATGTTTTTTTCATAAACCATGTCACTCATATCCGCAAAGTTCTGCTCATCTTGACGTTCTTGCACATACGCGCGAATAACACGCACACCCGCAATGGATTCGAGTACTCGGTCGTTCAAGTCACCAAAGGCATCTTGTGCTTCCATATACTTTTCATGAATGATTTTCCCCAAATATTGCATGATAATAGCTAAAATCGGGATTGGAAGTAAAGCAAAAAATGTCAGCTTCCATGAGATCAAAAATCCCATTGCAAGAATAATTGCTAGCATATAGAGCGTTGAATCGATTAATGTCATAATGCCAAAACCAGCCGTTGTAGCAACTGCGTTCAAATCGTTTGTAGAACGGGCCATCAAATCTCCCGTTCGGTTTTTCTCGTAAAAACCTGGTGTCATCGCTAAAAACTTCGACATCAGGCGTGTTCTTAGAATCCGTTCAATCTTGACGGAACCTCCAAACAATTGATACTGCCATATAAAGTTGATGATATACCCACTTAAAATAATGGCTGCAAATAAGAGTACATATTCCCTTAAGGAACTTTCTGTTAATGAGCCTGTAGTAATAGAATCGATAGCCTCTCCTATAATCCACGGAGGTATTACCTCTATTACACTTCCAATAATAAGTAATGTTATTGCTACAGAATAGCGAATCCAATGCTCTTTAAAAAACCAATTTAACTTTCCAAGTACACTAAACATAAATATCCCTTCCTTTCACTAGCCACTTTCTAGAGACCCCGGTTTTGATAATTTTCGAACTGTGATGATACGTTTCATCATACTTCACTCCTTCTATTTTTTCTAAATAATGGAAGTTGACAAGCGCAAAAAAGCACATGCCCATAGAAATGGACATGTGCATATATACCTTAATAAAGGTTATACGGCATGTATCATATCTAGTAGGTAGGACTTCAAATTAAACTGGTGATTCATAGTAACTACGTTTTTCATTGCTCCTACCTCCATTCCTGATTATTTAGTACCCCTTTACACTAGCACACCTAAATTTTAACTGTCAACAACTTTTTTAATTAGATTAAACACCGTATACTAACAAGCCCAATAAAGCACTCACTGCCACAACCTTCACGGGTGAAAGTTTAAACACTGTAAGTAAAGTGAAAGTAATTAAAACAATAATGAAATCAAATGAAGACTTCACTGCACTCGTGAAAACTGGATCATACAGAGCAGCAAGTAATATCCCTACCACAGCTGCATTAACACCTTTCAATGCAGACTGAATTCCTGGTTTTGACCGAATGATTGACCAAAAAGGAAGAGTTCCTATCACCAATAAAAACGATGGTAAAAACATCGCAAATACGGCAAGTAGTGCTCCTGGAATTCCAGCTGTCACTTGTCCTAAAAATGCAGATAATGTAAACAAGGGGCCCGGTACTGCTTGTGCTAGTCCGTATCCCGCTAAGAACAGGTCACTCGACATCTCTACTTCACGCTCTAGCATTGGAAGTACCACGTGTCCTCCACCAAAAACAATAGATCCTACACGATAATACGTATCAAGAATTCCGAGATACACGTTTTCAGAAAATGTTCGTGCAAATGGTAAAGCGATCAATAAGCCAAAGAATATCACCCAAGCCACTATTCCAGCGCGCTTTCCGAAAGAAAGTTTCAATTCAACAGCATCTAGCGTCTTATCTTTGCGGAACAAGAAGTATCCGACCACTCCTGCCAAAACGATCACGCCAATTTGTCCCCACGCTGTCGGAATCAACAAGACAAGTATGGCCGCAGCAATGGCTATTGCGATTCGCGTTGCATCAGGTGCTAAATTCTTCTGCATTCCAAGCAATGCGTGAGCTACGATAGCTACAGCTACTATTTTTAATCCTTGGATTATCCCGCTATCAGTAAATCCGAATCCTACTACAAAGTAAGCAGCTAGCATCAAAAATAGAACCGATGGCAGAGTGAAACCAGCCCACGATACGATTCCTCCTAAGATTCCCCCGCGCATCATTCCGATTGCGATACCTACCTGTGATGATGCAGGACCCGGCAAGAATTGGCATAACGCCACAATGTCTGCATATAATTTATCATCTAACCACTTTCGTTTTTCTACGTATTCATCTCGGAAGTACCCAATATGTGCAGTGGGCCCACCAAATGAAGTCAGACCGAGTTTTGTAGATGCCTTAGCAATTTCTCGTAAATTTCCCATAGTGCCTCCTACTAATAAGAATATGCTTATATTTTAGCAAATTTAGCCGCCTAGATGTATGGATAGTAATAATTCTTTACAATTTCGTAATAGGGAAAGTATCAAGACAAATGATTGTTTGACAGTAAGGCTATTCCTATATAGACTGTAGAAAGTACTTATACTATACACACAATCTATGCGTTCAAAACGACTTCCTTGGAAGTCGTTTTTGTCGTTTATAGGGAGTTGTAGGGAGGAAACATTTTGGAACTCTATACAAACTTACGCAAAGGGGAAAAAGGCGCATGGCTCAGTATCGCTGTCTATATAGTCCTTAGTAGTGTGAAATATACAGGGGGGACTATCGGTGATTCCGAAGCATTACGAGCAGATGGTCTCAATAACTTTACGGATATCATAGCAAGTGTGGCTGTTTTAATCGGATTACGTATATCACAGAAACCACCCGATGATCAACATGCTTACGGGCATATGCGGGCAGAAACGATTGCGTCGTTAGTTGCCGCATTTATTATGGCAATCATCGGTTTACAAGTCGTGATTCAGTCTCTTCAAAGTTTTGCGGATCCTGTAAGAGAGAGCCCTTCTCTCTTAACTTTATGGGTAGGACTAGGAAGTGCAGTTGTCATGTATGGAGTCTACCGCTATAACAATGCTCTCGCGAAAAAAATTAAGTCGTCGGCTCTTCGTGCAGCAGCTTACGATAATCGCTCAGATGCTCTTGTGTCTCTCGGAGCTTCTATTGGGATCATCGGCGCAATTGTTGGCTTCCCAATTCTTGATACCATTACTGCTCTCGTTGTAGGTGCAATCATTCTCTACACGGCTTATGGGATTTTTTATGACGCTGCGTTTATGTTGTCTGACGGATTCAGTAGTGAAGATACGGAGACGTTGACAGTGCTTGTGTCTCATACTCCCGGTGTTTATAAAGTACCTGATTTAAAAGGGCGGATGCATGGGAACCAAGCGTTAATTGATGTGACAGTAACAGTAGATCCGTATTTGAATGTCATTGAGAGTCATTGGATTACGGAGGAAATCGAGCGGAAAATTCACAAGGCCAAACCGCATGCGATTGTGCTTGTTCACATTGAGCCGGAGTATGATATGGTGGATTATTAGATGTGAAGCCGACTGGTCAGAAATTGTGCGAGATGACAGCGTGGACTGTGAAGCGTTTTTTGCTTCATAGGCCGCGATGGCTTCTTGCGGGATTTCTAGGAGGCGCAACTCGATTCCAGTTAGATGTGAAGCCGACTGGTCTAGAGGGCGTAACTCGATTCCAGTCAAAGTCGAAACCCCTTTAGAACGTTGAGTTCCACTGCGGGGCTGCTTTCCGTGGGCGCTGCGTGAGCTTCCTCGTCGCAGGCTCCTGCGGGATCTCACGGCAGACTGTAATCCCACTGGAGTCAGCCCCTCCATTGCACTCAACTTTTTTCCATATTTGAATAACGCCACTTGCAAAGAGAACAATACTTTGCAAGTAGCGTTTTTTTATTCTTATCGAAAGTTATTACACTAAAATTTAGTAGTAAATCCTAAAAGATATGTGTCATCCAAACAAGAAAGCGAATTAGATTTTTAGTAAACCAATAACGGCTTATTTGTTAAGGGCATTTTCTAGCAAGGGCTTAGGACTTCCGCAATTAACGCCCGACTGGTGCCAATTAGCGACCGAACTTGCTCGTTTAGCGACCGAGTTCAGTCCGTTGACGACCGTAAACCTTCACTTAACGCCCCAAATGATTTTATGGAAACTAATTCGCGACAAAAACTTAATGAGTAGGCAAAATTCAGGTCCTCAGAAACTCAACCCTTCCCGCTAGGTTCTGTAAGACCATGCTTCACTGCATACAACGCCGCTTGTGTGCGGTCTTGGACGTTCAATTTCGAAAAGATATTCGAGATATGTGTCTTCACCGTTTTTTCAGTTACAAACAAAGTAGAAGCGATGTCTCTGTTGCTCTTACCTTTTGTAAGCTCGGCAAGCACATCTTGCTCACGAGCCGTTAAAGGATTTGTCAGATGTGGCTTTTCTTCTGACCAATCTTTTTCAAGTTCCGTCTGAGCTAGTGGACTGAGCGGTTTTTCGCCTTTCATTAACTGACGTATAGCCGCTGCAAGCTCGTCTGGTTCGATATCTTTCAATTGGTATCCTGCTGCTCCCGCCTCAATCGCTGGGATCACATGATCTCGGTCAGAGAAACTTGTCAGCATCAAGATATGCGTTTCGGGTACCAGCTTTTTAATTTCTCGTGTTGCCTGGATTCCATCTTTTTCAGGCATGACAAGATCCATTAAAATCACATCAGGACGAACCTCTTTAGAGATAGCAATCGCCTCTTCCCCATTCGTCGCCTCTCCCACAACTTCAAAATCTTTTTGCGTCTTTAGAAAAAATAATAACCCACGCCTTACTACGTGGTGATCATCTGCTATCACAATGCGAATCATACGCACACTCCTTTAATACGGAATTCGTACAAATACCTCTGTCCCTTTTGATGGTTCACTGATCCATTCAATCGTTCCTTCTACTGAACGCGCACGTTCCTGCATGCTATTCATTCCGACAGACGCTAGACTTTCTGGAATTTTCCCAGCGACAAATCCTCTGCCCTCATCTTTTAAAATAAATAAAATATCTGTTGAGTTGATTGTTAGAAATAATTCCGCTTCCAATGTTCCCGAATGTTTACGAATATTGTTAAGCCCTTCTTGCGCTATACGGAAGACGGTCTCTTCTATTCGTGAAGGCAGTTGAATGACTCCACTGACATGCGTTTTCAAAGAAATTCCAAGCATTTCAGCGTAGCCTTTGATTCCTTCTAATAAACCTGTCTCCAATCCTTTTGGACGCAACTGCCAAATTAGCGCACGCATCTCTGTCAGTGCTTCTTGCGTGAGGGAATGGATATCTCCAAACGCTTGCTTCAAATCCGTGTCTTCTGTCATCTCCATTGCTCCACGAGAGGTCAATGTCACAGAAAACAAAAGTTGATTGACCGAATCATGCAAATCTCGCGCAAGTCGATTCCGTTCTTGAACAAGGGCGATTTCTTGCTCTTGCTTCGTCAAATGAATACGTTTGATGGCTGATCCGATTTGAAAAGCAATGGCTTCCAACAATGCTAGTTCACTCTGATCATATTCGATTGTATGCGGAGTCGCCACATTCAAAAGTCCGAACTTTTCCTTACCAGACTGAAGTGGTACGGTTGCATGATGCGTGATTCCGGCAGAAGGGAGTGTGCTAAGACGTCCTGCTTGTTCGATACGCTGGCATTCGATGATATTGGAGGCTTTTTGTAGTTCTCCATTGTTATAGCGCGAAACACACCAACACCCTCCGCGTTTCATCGAGCGGCACGCATTGTCCATTAACGAGTCTGGAAGATTCTCTGCGGCAATCAGTGTATGCTTCCCTTTCGCATCAATAAAGAAAATCCAGCCGGAAGCAAAAACACTGCGCGTCAGTAGCTTTTTGAGCGCACCTTGTAACATCGTCTCCATTTCGGTTTCTTCATTCAAAAATTCTGCGATTTCTTTGAGTAGCGTCATATGTTCATTCAAAACCAGTGCCCTCCTGTAGAAAAAGACTGGTCACTGACCAGTCTTTAGCTCTTTTTGTATTCTACTGAATAGACGTCATGGCGACGATCTTTTAATTGTTTAACTGTCCCGTCTTGGCGCTGTCGACGTAAAATTTCTAAATCAACATCTCCAATCAACACCATCTCTACATTCGCTTCTGTCTCTCCAACAATTCCATCACGCGCAAATTCAAAGTCAGATGGTGCATAGATAGCGGATTGTGCGTACTGGATATCCATATTTTCCGTCTGTGGAAGATTTCCAATGGTCCCGGAAATAACGGTGTAAATCTGGTTTTCCACTGCGCGAGCTTGTGCACAATATTTCACGCGCAAGTAGCCTTGGCGGTCCTCTGTACAGAACGGTGTGAAAATAATGTTCGCGCCCATGTCTGTTGCAATACGGGCAAGCTCTGGGAACTCGATGTCATAACAAATCTGGATAGCGATTTTCCCGCAATCTGTATCAAATACACGAACTGAGTCTCCTGCACTGATTCCCCACCATTTGCGTTCATTTGGTGTGATGTGAATTTTGTATTGTTTATCAATCGACCCGTCCCGGTGGAACAGGTACGCGATGTTGTAGATTTCATCGTCTTCTTCTTTAACAAAGTGTGACCCTGCAATGATATTGATATTGTATCGAACCGATAAATCACTGAACAATTCCATGTACTGTGGTGTATATTCCGTCAATCTTCGAACCGCTTGAGATGGAGATGGCTCTTCTAGGAAGGACATAAGTTGCGTCGTGAAAATTTCCGGGAACACAACAAAGTCAGATTGTGCGTCTGAAGCTACATCGACAAAATACTCGACTTGGTTTGCGAATTCTTCAAATGAGTTGATTTTGCGCATCATGTACTGTACTACACAAATCCGCACGGGGTAACTCGTTCTGAAATGGCGCTTTGACAGTGGAATGTAATCGACATTGTTCCATTCCATCAGTGTCGCGAATTTCCCAGAAGCTTTGTCGTCCGGCAGATAGTTTGGATTGATCCGCATTAATGTGAAGCCATTCATCAGCTGGAATGTTAACACGGGATCATAAATTTTGTGACGCGATACACTAGTCACATACTCACGCGGTGACATCTCTTCTGAGTATTTATGGTAGTTCGGGATACGACCACCGATAATAATCGACTTTAGATTGTATTGGCGCGCTATATCCTTGCGTCCTTCATATAAACGTTGCCCTACTTTCATCCGACGGTATTCAGGGTGCACCATAACTTCGATGCCGTATAAGTTGTAGCCATCTGGATTGTGATTCGTAATGTACCCACCATCTGTTACATCAGACCACGAGTGCCGATCATCGTACTCATCAAAGTTGATAATCAAGCTTGAACAGGACCCGATTACTTTGCCATCAAGTTCTGCCACTAATTGGCCATCTGGGAAAACGGTCAAGTGACTGCGCAAATGTTCCACTTTCCATGGTTCCATACCTGGAAATGACAGTCGTTGCATTTCCAAAATAGAGTCTATATCTGCAAATGTCATCGGACGGATGATCATATGTTTTTCAAATTGAGTTGAATCAAATTCTTCTTTCATAACTATCCCTCCTTGAACACGTTATCCCTCATTATACCGTGAGATTGGAGAGGTTGAAAATAATTTACTTGATTGCACGTATTGTCTATACTTGAAAAGAAACTGAACTTCTGAAAGGATTCCTTGCCTATGAACAAAAAGTCGGAAAATGCCTTACTTGGTATTTTTGGTTTGGCGCTGATTGCAACTCTTGGTTCCCTTTATTTCTCTGAAATCCGAGGGTATGAACCATGTGAACTGTGCTGGTACCAGCGAATTATTATGTATCCAATCGTCGTGATTTCCGGAATCGCCATTTACCAGAAAAACGCACGAATTGCACTTACAACACTTGTATTTTCAGGAATCGGTGTTTTGACTAGCGGATATCACTATGCCATTCAAAAAATCGATTTCTTCGGGGAGCGCGCACCGGAGTGTGGGCTAGTTTCGTGCACAGGCGAATACATCAATTATTTAGGGTTCATTACAATTCCATTTTTAGCTCTTGTAGCGTTTAGTGGGATTGCAGTGATGAGTATCTATCTTTTAAAAACCATCATGGAGGAAAAAACAGCATGAAGAAATTATTACTTTTCGGAGGCGTAATTGTTGCAGCATTTGTTGCAATCATAGTCTTAACAAATATTCAAAACCAAGATAAACTAGCAAATAACCCGTACGATACAGACAATCTTTCACAGTCGACGATTGATTTGATTGATGACGAGAATTATCAAAATATCATCTTACCGAATGAACTAACAGAAAAACTTGAGAATGGTGAAACCGCGACAGTTTACTTCTTCAGCCCGGAATGTAGTTTCTGTAAAGAGATGACGCCAGTCTTAATGCCACTTGCAGAGCAAGAGGATGTAGAAATTCTTCAATATAATATTTTAGAATATCCTGAAGCTGGTGCAGAGTACGGCATCAATTCAACCCCTACTTTGATTCATTTTGAAGAAGGCGTAGAAGAAATGCGTGCAGTCGGTGGAATGCCAGAAGCCGACATCCAACGCTTTTTTGACGAAGTTGTAAAAAACTAATGTCTGTAAGGAGTTTGTTATGAAATTTTCAGTAAAAGTAAAAAGTCCAGCAGCGATTACAATTGAAGAACTTGTGAAAGACAATTGGCAGCTTGGCAAAAAGACTGTCCATTCCCTTCGGATGCAAAAGGCTTTTCAAACACCGGAAGGAATCGCACTGGACTGGAGCAAACCTCTAGAAGTGGGGCAATTGTTTCAAATCACCTTTGAAGACGAAGGTTCGTCCTACTTCCCGAGTCCTAAAATACCGGTTCAACCCTTTTATGAAGATGATCATTTCTTGATTGTTGGAAAACCAGCTGGGTTGAAAACGCATCCGAATGAACCAACGGAAACGCAAACATTGATGAATGGTGTGTTCCACTATTTAGATGCGAAAGGTCATAGTTACGCTGAGCATGTTCACCGTCTTGACGAAGGAACAAGTGGCTTAGTATTGATTGCGAAACATCCGATTGCGAAAAACCTTTTGGATAAGATGCTTGAGAAAAAGCAAATTGTGCGGACGTACGAAGCTATTGTTGAAGGTTCTGTTAAAAAAGATCAAGGAACGATTAAGACAGCGATTGCAGCAGACCGTCATCATCCATCACGTCGGCGCGTGTCTCAAACAGGTCAAACTGCCATCACGCACTATCAAGTCGTGGGACGCAATCCTCAAATGACAAAAGTACATGTGTTGCTAGAGACAGGTCGCACTCACCAAATTCGAGTGCATATGGCGCACCTTGGTCATCCCATTGTCGGCGACACATTATACGGTGCCAAAGCGATCAAGGCCGAACATTATGCGCTGCAAGCTTTTCGTATTCAGTTCCGCCATCCGATCACAGGCGAGCTCGTAAACTTAGAAATTCCAAGATCGTAAAAAACGCTGTTCCCGCAAAAGGGAACGGCGTTTTCTTAGGTTAAAAATCAAAATGAAAATTGTCCGGATCTTTTCCGACACGCTCGTTGCGATTTAAGGCATCGATTATACGCATATCTTCTGCTGATAATTCAAAATCATACACATCCGCATTTTCTTCGATTCGGTGCGGCTTTACAGACTTAGGAATGACAATAAGGTCCCCTTGTAAATGCCAGCGAATGATAATTTGTGCAGTCGACTTGCCATGCTTCTCAGCAAGACGCACAAGACTCGGTTCTTCTAACAGTCGCCCGCGTGAAAGTGGAGACCAGCTTGTGACGGCGATGTTGTGCTCTGCGCAAAACTCACGAAGCTCAAATTGTGCAAGACGTGGATGGCATTCTACTTGATTGACCATTGGCGGAACGTTTGCCGAAGCCATGATTTTTTCTAAGTGATGGGCATGGTGGTTAGAAACGCCTGTCGCACGCAACAGTTTTTCATCGTATAAGCGTTCAATTGCTCGGTACGTCTCAACAAATGTCTCTTCCACTGGCCAGTGAGTCAAGTACAAATCTAAATAGTCCATATCTAAAAGCTTAAGTGATTTTTCAAAAGCTCGTAATGTTTGGTCGTACCCTTGATCGGTGTTCCAGACTTTTGTCGTGACAAAAATATCAGAGCGTACAATGCCAGAATGACGTATCGCCTCGCCTACTTCTTGCTCGTTGTCATATAATGACGCTGTATCAATGTGGCGATATCCCGTTTTTAAAGCGTGTGAAATCGCTTGTAGCGCTTCCTTTCGGTCTGTCATTTTATATACGCCAAGTCCAAGACGCGGCATTTCTATTCCATTTTGTAGTGTCTTCGTTGCCTGTAGGGATAAGTTCACTCGTGTCACTCCTCGCGTTTTTGAATCTCTGGTGCTTTATCGTGTTGACTTGGGTCGGCGACGCGCTCATCTTGTGAGAGTTCTCGCTCATCACGTAATTTTTCCATCTGCTTACCGAGCTGCTTAAGCTCATCCATATTCGAAGCCATGGACCCATTCTCTCGTGAAGTGTTCTCTTTCGTCATGTGCTGTCTCCTCCTTTTCTTATCATGTTAGCCCAATTGACGCTTTTTCGCCATAATTAGCCGATTGCTCGGCATTTCTTTTTTAAATAGAATCCTGTATACTTGAAACAGACTATTAAGCTAGGAGGCACAACCCATGAAATTACTTTTAATCCTCGGTGTATGTGTAGCATTCCTTTCTGCAATCTTAACTGCAGGCTATGATGACAAACCAGGTTCAACAACTCAAAAATAATAGAAGAGGACAGTCTCCGTTTTGGAGGCTGTCCTTTTTTAATGGAGTCCAGGATAGTTTTGTTGACGCAACGCCTCATATGCTAAAATGGCAGCGGTATTCGATAAATTGAGTGATCGAATGTTATCATTCATCGGAATACGCAGGGCACGTTCTGGATGCGCTTCTCGGAATTCAACAGGAAGACCGGTTGTCTCACGTCCAAAGATGAAGAAATAGTCTTTATTCAGGTCGCTATAATCAAATTCGGTATGGGGCTTCGAACCGAACTTTGTTAATAAGAAAAACTCTCCTTGGGGATAAGTCGCAATAAAGTCTTCCAGTGACTCGTGGTACGTAATGTCGACATGCTCCCAGTAATCAAGCCCTGCACGTTTCAACATTTTATCATCTGTTGAGAATCCGAGTGGTTTAATCAAATGAAGCTTGACTCCAGTCCCTGCACAAGTACGCGCGATATTCCCGGTATTCGCTGGAATTTGTGGTTGATATAAAACAATATGAATTGCCATTAGTTTTCTCCTTTAGTTAAAGCAAGTTGGATTTCAGAACGCACAGTGGCATCTTCTTCATTTTCAAGGCGCAATTTTAACGCACTCGTTCCCTCGTCTGATTCAAGTTCTCCAAGTGCCCAAGCAGCCGTTCCACGCATCACTGGACGAGGATCTTCATGCAAAATCGAAATGAATTTCGGAATAGCTTCTCGCTCTTTAAAATGCACGAGTGCGATGAGTGCGTTTCGTTGTATCGGGTTCTTCCCTCTCCAAGCACCAGACATGTGCCCGTATGTTTCTTTAAACGTACGATTGGTATGTTCAACAAGTGGTAAGAGTAATGGTTTTACAAGCTCTGGGTCAGGGGTGAAGGCCTGATGGTGCGCTGTATGTTTGCCTTTATTTTTCGGACAAACCGTCTGACACGTATCACAGCCGTAAATCCGATTCCCAATTTTCGCACGGAACTCTTGAGGAATCATCGTCTTGGTCTGCGTGAGAAACGCAATGCAGCGCTGTGCGTTTAATTGGCCTCCTTCAATCAGAGCCCCTGTCGGACAAACGTCCAAACATAAGCGACAATCTCCACATTCATCTTCCATTGGGACAGAAGGCTCGAAGGGAAGCGTTGTGAGCATCTCTCCTAAATAGACATACGAACCGAATTCCGGTGTGATGATGGAACAGTTTTTAGCGCTCCAGCCAATTCCAGCTCTCTCAGCAACAGCTCGGTCTGAAAGTTCCCCTGTGTCCACCATCGACTTCAATTTAGCATCTGGTACATGAATAAGGATGAACGCTTCTAGTTGCGCAAGCTTCTCACGTAGCACCGTATGATAATCCATCCCCCAGGAAGCACGTGCAAAAATACCGCGACGCGCCCCTCTTTTACTTTGTGGAGCGTCTTTCATTTTAGACGGATAGGCGATTGCAATCGAGATGATGGACTGCGCGTGTTCTAGCAACAACTCTGGTTCTGTACGCTTCTCGATATCGGGTTCTTCAAACCCTGAAGCAAACCCCAGCTGTTGTTGAACAAGTAATCGCTGCTTCAAATCTGGAAAAGGTGTTGCTCGCGCAAAGCCGATTTTATCAATCCCAATGGAGTGGGCATAGTGAATCAATTGGGTTTGAAAATCGCGTACATTCACCTGCCTCACCTCCTGTGGTATGATGTCAAATAGAAAGGGTGGTTATATATGCGTGTATCACTTGATTCTCAACTCATCGAACGAGTACCTGAGCTGAAAATCGGACTTATCCATTATACCAAAATTTCTGTAGGCGATTCTCCTCAAATGCTTAAAGGGCGCTTGCAACTATTTCAAGAGCAACTTTTTTTTGAAATTGAGGAGCATGGATTCGAACATTTTCCTACACTTACAAGTTACCGCACCATTTTTAAACAGACAGGTACAAACCCTACCCGTTACCGTCCTTCCGCTGAGGCCCTTTATCGTCGGGTGGCAAAGCAGAATTACATGCTTCCTGTGCATTCAGGCATAGATAGTAACACATTCTTCTCTCTTTATTACGGCATCCCGTTTGGCTTATATGATACGGCTCATCTTGATGGACATCTACATTTTGCCATTGGAGACGAAAGCACATCCTACGAAGCATTAAATGGACGTGAAACCACTCTTACAGGTATTCTAACTTCCCATGATGCAACTGGTCCATTCGGCAGTCCCTATGTCGACTCGGTGCGAACTGCGGTGACGACTCAGACAACAGATGCTTTACATATCGTGTATCTTACACCTGAAACGGCCGATCAACAGGCTGGGAAACTTTTAAATGCTGTTCAGTCCATGTTCACGCAAATTCATGGTGGAGATTGTAAACAACTTCTCTTATCCAAATCCAATCCGGAAGGAACGATTTAAATGACATCTTTTACATTAGCAGATGGTATACGGTTACGAAGCCTTTTAACGAAACAAGTACAAGAACTCGAACAAGAAATGCTGCGTGTTGCATTTACACTTTCTGAAAAAGGCCAAGCTCTACCAGAACAACGACGTTCCGTAGATGATGTCGATAGCGATATTAAAATGATTCGACAAGACATCATGCTTCTTGACCGCTTAATTTATAAAGCAAACCTTGCTACAGCAATAGACTATCAAGGAGAACAAATTCCGTTGGTAGAGGCTATTGAGTATGCGATGCAGCTTCGTGCGCAAGCAAAGCTTTATAAACAGCTTGGTGCATCTCCTAAAGAACAACCGGAGTATGGATACGGAGAAGCGGCAGCCTATATGCGTGTTGCCCGTTTCGACCCAGAAGAATACCGCGAAAAAGCGCTGCAATATGAAAGAAATGCCAATAAAGTTTCAGGTCTTGTCAATGCTAAGAACTATCAAGTAGAACTAGAGTTTGATGCATCTCGTTACGAGTAACCTTCTGACAAGTGAGACTCTTGTCAGAAGCTGATCCGGTCTCAACCAACTACCTGTGAAGCCAACCCATAACCCTTCACTCGTTCCAACGTTCCCCATCTCTTTTGACCAACCAAAAATTAGATGCGTAAGCAAAATCTTAACCGGATCAGAAAACGCCTGCTCGTCCTAGTGACAAGCAGGCGTTTTGCTATTAATACGCGCGACCAAACCACACGCTATGTTTCGCTTCGTTACCACAGTTTATACATGTTTTCTTCTCAGTCGGTGGATCGAAAGGAATATTACGCGTCGTGAATTTCGTCTCTTCTTTGACGTTCTCTTCACATGCGTCTTCTCCACACCAGCCACCAAGAATCCATCCAGGAATCTTTCCTTCTGTTTGTGAAGTTTCGATATGTGCTTTTAACTCATCTAATGTGTCCACATGCGTATGACTATTCTCTTCACGGAAAACAACCGCTTTGTCATAAAGTCGAGTCTGCATCACTGTTAATTCGTTTTCAATCGATGCGACTAGATCGTCAAGAGCGACTGCTGTCTTCTCTTCTGCATCACGTGCTTTCATCAGCGCTTGGCCATTCTCTAAATCACGAGGCCCAAGTTCAACACGAACTGGTACACCTTTTAGTTCCCATTCGTTGAATTTGTATCCAGGAGATTGGTCCGAATCATCTAATTTCACACGAATGCCTTTTGCTTTTAGTTCAGCAAAGATTTTATCCAAGTTCTCCACGATTTCAGGCTTCTTTTTCCAAGGTCCTACTGGAATCAATACGACTTGTGTTGGCGCCATTTTTGGTGGCAATACAAGGCCTTGTTCATCTCCGTGCACCATGATCATGGCACCAATCAAGCGAGTCGATGTTCCCCAAGATGTAGTGTGAACATGCACGTGCTTATTTTCTTTATTCAAATATTTAATATCAAATGCTTCCGCAAATTTTGTCCCGAGATAGTGAGATGTTCCAGCTTGAACAGCCTTTCCGTCTTTCATCATCGCCTCGATTGAGAACGTATCTACTGCACCCGCAAAGCGCTCAGAAGGTGTTTTTTGACCGTCGTATACTGGAATCGCTAGTAAGTCTTCTACTACTTCTTTGTAAACTTGAAGCATTTGCATCGTCTCTTTACGTGCATCCTCTTCATCAACATGAGCAGTGTGTCCTTCTTGCCATAAAAATTCAGATGTACGAATGAAAGGTAACGTCTTTTTCTCCCAGCGGAAAACATTTGCCCATTGATTGATCAGTACAGGGAGGTCTCTATAGCTTTTGATCCAATCTGAATAAAGATGACCAATCATCGTCTCAGACGTCGGACGTAATGCGAGACGTTCTTCTAACTGTTCGCCTGCAGCTTCTGTCACCCATGGTAATTCAGGTGAGAAACCTTCGATATGGTCTTTTTCTTTTTGGAAGAAAGACTCAGGAATCAACATCGGGAAATACGCATTGCGGTGACCTGTCTCTTTAAAACGACGGTCCATCTCCGCTTGTATTCTCTCCCAAAGCTCATAACCATCTGGTTTGAATGCGATACATCCGCGAACAGGTGTATAATCCATTAAATCTGCTTTTTGAATCGTATCGATGTACCACTTTGAAAAATCATTTTGTTGTACTGACATTGTATTACCTCCTTTAATTTTGACAAAATAAAAAGCAGAAAAACACCCAAAAGGGCGCCTTCCTGCTGGATAGACACGGTACCACCTTCATTCGTCACAAGGACGATCTCAAGCGTCTTTATCGGGGACGAACCGGCTGTGTTTGCACAGCATCTCCATGGGAGGTTTCCGCATGCATGGACGGCGCAGCTCTCATCACTCACTGCACTTTCTGAACGTTTACATTACGTACTTGACCACTTCAAAGACTCTTCTATATGAACCTCACTATAGCAAATTCTAATGGTATCTGCAATAGCTAGTAAATTTGCTGATACTCTTTGTCCTTTTTCCCATACACAAAGAAGTAAAGCAAAACAGCACTGAGTGCAACAATGCTTAACACAAAGTACATCTCGGCATACGTTAAAAACCCTAACATGATTCCTAATAAATATGGCCCAAAACCAAGCCCAGCATCCAAGAAAATAAAGAATGTAGATGTAGCCATGCCCATACGATGCATCGGCGTCAGCTTAACTGCGATTGCTTGTGTACAAGATTGCATGTTTCCAAATCCGAAACCAATCAAGCTTGCAGCTATCAAGAACGTAAGGGAGCTTGTAGCTGTACTTAATAGATAAAGACCTAACGCTAATAAAACAAACGCAGGATACATCACATAGTTTGCTCCCTTTCGATCCATTAAACGCCCTGTAAATGGCCTTGAAATAAGAACGGATAGAGCATACACCAAGAAGAAGACACTGGCAGCCTCAATCAAGTCTAAATCAATCGCATAGAAATTCATGAATGATAAAACGCTCGAGAAGCAGAACGCAATAACAAGTGTTACAAATGCTATAGGAACTGCCTTTGGTTCGATAAGACTTCGGATTGAGAATGATGTTTCCTTTTCATCCTTTAAAGCTTTTACTGGAGGTACTTGAACTAATGAAGCAATGACTAAACCAACTACTCCTACAATGAAACAAATCAAAAAAATTACAGGGAAAGTAGTTACGCGTGTCAGCATTAATCCAACAAACGGACCAATTGCTGTAGCTAGGGTTGAACTCATACTAAAATAGCCGATCCCTTCTCCACGTCTTGCAATTGGAATAATAGAAGCTACCATCGTTGCTGCAGCTGTACTTGCAATTCCAAGTGAAATACCATGCAACAGGCGCGTAAGTAATAAAATCGTTATGTCTACCTGTACAAAGTACAACAAAGTGACTGCATTAAACAAAATAAACCCAATAAGTAATGTCTTTTTTCGTCCAATTTCATCAATCTTTCCACCGATGAGCAATCGACCGATCAAGGTTCCTACAATAAAAATTCCAGTAACCAAACCAGCTTGGCTCGTTGTGGCTTTAAACGAATCAACAGCATAAAGACCAATGATCACAACTAATAAGAAAAAAACGAGTGTCAGTAGAAAATTGACACTCGAAATAAGAATAAAGTTTCGCGTCCATAACTTTTGTCGTTCCATTTCTACAACACCTCTTTCAAACTTAACTACCCAAAAACCAAATAAAAAAACTCTACCTGGCAGAGGTAGAGTCGTACTACATAATATACCGGCGGTCGGGGTCGAACCGACACTCCCGTGAAGGAACTGGATTTTGAGTCCAGCGCGTCTGCCAATTCCGCCACACCGGCGCTATATGGAGGCGGCAACCGGATTTGAACCGGTGATAAAGGTGTTGCAGACCTGTGCCTTACCACTTGGCTATGCCGCCAATTTTTTGGAGCGGAAGACGAGGTTCGAACTCGCGACCCCCACCTTGGCAAGGTGGTGTTCTACCACTGAACTACTTCCGCAAAATGGCTGGGGTACTAGGATTCGAACCTAGGCATGACGGAATCAAAATCCGTTGCCTTACCGCTTGGCTATACCCC
>NZ_JBGOBM010000012.1:0-58555 GCF_041475995.1 Chryseomicrobium imtechense
CATGGTATGCGTTGGACGACCCTTCGAGGGATAAAAAAATTGTCCATGCAGGCGATGCTTACTTTTGCTGCCATGAAACTGAAGAAGCTGGCTACATGTACCTAGAAAGGTCCACAGATGGCCTAACAATATAGGAAATACGAGCACTACAACCAGTTTGCTCACGATATTTCAGTGGAAAAATAGCAAAAAAAAATAAAAAGGATTCGAAATCGGGTAGATTTCGAATCCTTTTGTCTACAATCTAAGCAGAGATATTATCTCTGCTGATTTTTTTATTTGTATTATTTCTGAAAATTCGATTGACTTTCATACAAAACCAACGTACTATAGCTTTATAATACTTCGTCGCTTCAACGCACTAAAGTTAAGGAGGAAATTAAATGAACTGGAAAAAATCACTCGGACTACTTGCACTATCATCTACTCTATTACTTGCTGCATGTGGTGACGCATCACAGCAAGCAGAAGGGGCAGAAGATCAAGTCACAATCGGTGTTACACAAATTGTGGAGCACCCTTCCTTAAATGCAGCATTTGAAGGCTTCCAAAAAGCAATTGAGGATGCTGGAATCGATGCAAATTACCAAATTGAAAATGCACAAAATGATACGAGTGCAAATACTACCATTGCGACGAACTTAGTGAGTGCAGAAGTAGATTTGATTTTTGCAAACTCTACACCTAGCGCACAAGCTGTCGCAAGTGCTACCTCTGAGATTCCAATTGTATTTACCTCTGTAACTGATGCAGTTAGTGCAGAACTTGTGCAGTCGATGGAATCACCGGGTGGAAACGTAACAGGTACGGTCGATACACAACCAGAAGCGATTCCAAGTACAATGAAATTTTTGAAAGATAATTTGAATGCAACATCTGTTGGAATGGTCTTTAACTCAGGTGAGCAAAACTCTCGCGCCCAAGTGGATCGAGTAAAAGAAGAAGCAGCTAAAATCGGAATTGAAATTGCAGAAGCCTCGGTAGCGACTTCAGCTGAGGTCAAGCAAGCAACAGAGTCATTGATTGGTAAAGTCGATGCACTTTACATCATTACAGATAATACAGTTGTATCTGCCTTAGAATCCGTCATCTCTGTGGCAAACGACAACCAATTACCGGTAATGGTAGGGGAATTTGATTCTGTAGCCCGTGGAGGACTTGGTGCTTACGGATTTGATTACTTTGATATCGGCTATGAAGCGGGTGAGATGGCTGCTCAAATTTTATCAGGTGAGAAAACACCTGCAGATCTACCAGTTCAATATCCACAAAACGTAAAATTTGTTGTCAATAGAGATGCAGCAGATACACTAGGTATCGCTATAGATGAGAGCTGGAATGCTGAAATCGTTGAATAGAAAAGGGGAATACCTATGCTAGGAGCACTAACAGGAGCAGTGGAACAAGGATTGATTTATGGGATAATGGCACTCGGCGTCTATTTGACATTCCGGGTGCTTGATTTTCCTGATCTTACGGTAGACGGAAGCTTTGTTACGGGGGCTTCTACTGCTGCTATGATGATTGTACTTGGCTACTCGCCACTGCTTGCCACTATAGCGGCACTAGCAGCAGGATTTATTGCTGGGATAGGAACAGGGCTCTTGCATACAAAAGGGGGCATCAACCCTCTGCTGTCAGGTATTTTGATGATGATTGCCTTGTATTCAATCAATTTACGCATTATGGGGCTCACTGTTGAAAATTCCGTCGGGCGACCAAATATTCCACTACTACAATCTGAAACATTAATTACCAAGTACATCTCGTTCATCGAATCATTTGGTATCCCAACATACTATGCTATTGTAGTTGGTGCACTTGTTGTTGTCGCAGTCGTAAAAATTGCATTGGACCTCTTTTTAAAAACGGAAGTGGGTCTTGCTTTGCGCGCGACTGGAGATAATAAGCGAATGATTCGAAGCTTTTCAGGAAATACAGATCGTCTGACAATCATCGGTCTTGCGATTTCGAATGGTTTAGTGGCACTTTCAGGTGCTCTTATCGCCCAATACGGGAAGTTTGCAGATGTTGGAATGGGTATCGGAATGATTGTAATTGGATTAGCATCTGTTATTATCGGGGAAGCGCTTTTTGGAACAAAATCTATTGTGCGCATTACACTCGCTGTTATTGTAGGTGCTGTAATCTACCGTCTTGTATTAGCATTTGCCCTACGTATCGAATTTTTAGATACAGGGGATATGAAACTGCTAACAGCTTTAATTGTTGTATTGGCTTTAGTTTTACCGACAAAGTTATCGAAACTTAAAAAACAGGCATTGCGTAAGCAACAAGTAGAGAAAAGGGGAGGTGTCGAACTTGCTAACCATTCATAACTTACAGAAACGCTTCAACGAAGGCAGTCATGATGAGAAGATTGCGCTCCGTTCGATTGATTTGACCCTTCAAGATAAAGATTTTGTAACGATTATTGGAAGTAATGGGGCAGGAAAATCGACTTTACTCAACTGTATTTCGGGGACATTGCCAAGTGAGCAAGGAGATGTACTACTCGATAACCAAAATGTCGAACACCTGCCTGAACATAAACGTGCAAAGTGGATTGGACGAGTGTTTCAAGACCCGATGGCGGGAACGTCACCGACTCTGACAATTGAAGAAAACTTAGCAATTGCCTATTCACGCAATACAAAACGTAGGTTTCGATTCGCAGCGACAAAGCACCGCCGTGAGTTTTTTAAGTCGGAGCTTGAAGCACTTCATTTGAATCTTGAAAATCGCCTGACTACAAAAGTAGGCATGTTATCGGGGGGAGAACGGCAAGCTTTGTCACTTCTTATGGCCACATTTACCAACCCTTCGATTCTACTCTTAGACGAGCATACGGCTGCTCTTGACCCAGCTCGTGCCGAGTTGATCACCCAACTGACGAAACAATTAGTTGACCAAAAGGGACTGACAACATTGATGGTAACGCATAATATGCAACAAGCAATCGATCTTGGGAATCGACTAGTGATGATGGATCAAGGTTCGATTATTTTTGAAGCGGATGAGGAGCGCAAAAAGTCTTTGACGGTGCAAGATTTGTTGAATGAGTTCAAGCAGATCAAAGGTAGCCAGGCCTTGTCTGATCGTATGTTACTCGAAGCATAGAAGCAGCCTCCACTCAAAATGAGCGGAGGCTGCTTTTTATGAGCCTATTTTATTTTCCCAGGGAAGCGCAGATAGCAAGTTGAGCGGAATGGAGCTCAACTTGCTGTTTCATTAAACCAATAACTCAAATAATAAAGAGTCCGTGTTCACAACCTTGTAATCAAACCCATTCGACTCAAACCTCTCTACTAGCGCGGGATAATCTGCTGGGTCATGTAACTCGATTCCGACTAATGCTGGGCCGCTCTCTTTGTTATTTTTCTTCGTGTATTCAAACGTCGTAATATCATCTTCAGGACCGAGCACGTCATGTAAAAATTGACGCAAAGCGCCCGCACGTTGAGGGAACTTTACTAAGAAATAATGGAGATAGCCTTCATATAATAAAGACTTTTCCTTGATTTCTTGCATCCTAGAGATATCATTGTTTCCTCCACTGATAATGGCCACAACTTGTTTCCCTTGTATATCCTCTTTTAACGTGTCGAGTGCAGCAATCGGAAGTGCACCTGCAGGCTCTACAACAATCGCATGTTGATTGTACATTTCCAAAATCGTCGTACAGACTTTTCCTTCATCGACGGCAATAATCTGATCCACGGTCTGAGACGCTATTGAATAAGTAAAGGCACCCGCACATTTAACGGCAGCACCGTCTACAAACTTATCGATAGACTCTAACGCAATGGGTCTACCTTTCTCAAAAGCTGTGGCCATACTTGCTGCACCGCTGGGTTCAACGCCGATAATTTTTGTAGCAGGAGAAACCCCTTTAAAATAACTCGCAACACCTGAAATAAGTCCACCGCCACCAATACTTGCAACAATGACATCCACTGGTGTTTCTGCATCGTTTAAAATCTCGACACCAACTGTTCCTTGCCCTGCGATGATTTCATAATCATCGAATGGATGAATAAACTCTGCTTTCTTCTCGTCACAATATGCGAGAGCGGATGCAGCTGAATCATCGAAAGTATCCCCTTCTAGACGAATCTCAACAAACTCGCCACCAAACATACGGACTTGATTCACTTTTTGTTTTGGTGTCGTCTTTGGCATAAAGATGGTTCCGAAAATCTTCAGTTCTGAACAAGCATACGCTACACCTTGTGCGTGGTTTCCGGCACTAGCGCAAACAACACTATTTTGTCTCGCCTTTTCTTCTATAGAAATGATTTTGTAATAGGCACCTCTCAATTTAAAAGAGCGCACATGCTGAAGGTCTTCTCGCTTTAAATAAATTTCCGCATTGTAGCGTCTGCTCAGTACATCGTTTCGTTGAAGAGGGGTATGTACCACGACATCCTTCAATTGATGAAATGCCTGAAGAATTGATTCAACTTTCACGGTTTGCTTGTCTTGTACTTCAATCATTTCATCACACCTTTTTTTGAATATTGCATTAGTTTAACACACCGACGCGATGAAGTGAACGTGAAATTATAAATATTGGTTCATTCGTTTAAAAAAGTCTTTCGAGAATTCAATGAACACTTTCTCGGACGGTGTGAGAATTCGAGTAGCAGGTGTGATCAAGCCAACTGAACGACTGAGTGTTGGTGTGTTAATTTGGATTTTTTTAATTAATCGTAAAGAGCCATCCGGCAATGTGCTATCTGGCAAAATTGAAATGCCTAGTCCGGCTGCAACTAGCCCCTTGATAGCATCTAAATCCTCACCGATTGAACTGACCTGTGGCACGAAACCAACCGATTGACATGCCTGTATGACAGTCTTGTGCAGCACAAACTCTTCTGGAAAGACGATGAAAGGCTCTTTTTTTAACTCACTTAAATGGACAGAACGTTGACTAGCTAAGCGATGTTGAAGCGGGACAACAAGTGAAAACGACTCTGTAAATAATTCTGTTGTTTCAAGATCAGGCTCACCTGCTGGAAGTGGACCTATGAATGATAGATTAATCGATCGTTCCTTCACAGCATCTATTAAAAAGTGATACTTACCTTGTCTAAGTTGAAACTCGACATCCGGATGTTCTTTTCGAAAAGCAGTAATAACACTTGGTAAAAGTTGCGTCGCAAAACTACTAGGAAAACCTATTCGAATTGTCCCTTTCTCAGGATCTAAATAGTTCCCGATTTCCTCCAAGCCATAATTAATTTCAGCAAGGGCTCGTTCTGTATGTTTTAAGAAATCTCTACCAATCGATGTCAGCTTTACATTGCGACCAATTCGGTCGAATAACTGAACACCAAGTTCTTTCTCTAAATTAGCGATTTGCCTGCTAATGGCAGATTGAGCAACATGCAACTGAAGAGCGGCTTCTGAAATATGCTCCCGTTTTGCTACTTCTTGAAAGTAGATGAGTTGGCGTAGTTCCAAGGTTTATCGACACTCCTATCTCAAATTGATATGGATATGATAGTAATTATATATTGTTTATATCAGTTTGAAAACTTACACTATTCTTACACATCAATGACATGGAGGGATGAACAATGACATTTCATCAATACCCACAAAAACAAGGTCTTTACAATCCGAAAGATGAACATGATGCATGTGGGATCGGACTCTATGCAAATATAAAAGGAATCGCCAGCCATGACATTGTGATGGATGGTCTTGAAATGCTCCATAGACTTGACCATCGTGCAGGTCGTGGGAGTGATCATAAAACTGGAGATGGTGCAGGAATCATGGTGCAACTACCAGATGCTCTATTCCGGCAAGTACTCGACTTTCCATTACCAACTCGAGGGGATTATGCAGTAGCAATGGTGTTTTTACCAAATGAAGCAGCCGTTGAAGACGTAGCAAAGTCGAAATTAGAAGAACTTGTAAATGATTCTAAAACTATAGATTTTCTCTCATGGAGAGATGTTCCATTGAATGCAGAAGGCTTATCTGAAGCAGCAACCCACTCGATGCCAATCATCAAACAACTTTTTGTAAAAAAGAATGGAGCGTCACAGCAACGTTTGGCATTTGAACGTGCCCTTTATGTCATCCGAAAGAAATTCGAACATTGGTTACTACAAGAAGGATACGAAGTGTACATTCCCTCTTTCTCGAGTGAGACGATTGTCTTCAAAGGACTTCTCACACCGAAAGAGGTTAGCGAGTTTTATGTAGATTTAAAAGATCCACGTTTCGTATCTGCCTATAGTCTTGTTCATTCGCGTTACAGCACAAATACTTTCCCTAGCTGGAAACGAGCACATCCAAATCGCTACCTTGTTCACAATGGAGAAATCAATACATTGCAAGGCAATGTGAACTGGATGAAAGCGCGTGAAAAACAATTTGTCTCAGAACTTTTTGGTGAGGATATTTCTGAAATTCTACCGATTGTGGACGAGACAGGTAGTGATTCGTCAATGCTTGATAATGCGTTTGAGTTTTTGGTACTTGCAGGACGCACACCCGCACATGCAGCGATGATGATGATTCCTGAACCGTGGAGTGAAGAAAATCCACATATGACGCCAGAAAAAGAAGCATTTTATACGTATCATTCTACATTCATGGAACCGTGGGATGGACCGACTGCGATTTGTTTTACAGATGGCAAACAAATTGGTGCAGTGTTAGACCGGAATGGACTTCGACCAGCTCGGTATTACGTGACAAAAGATGACCGCATCATCTATTCATCTGAAGTTGGTGTTGTCGATGTAGAAGAGGACATGATTCTTTCAAAAGAACGCCTAAGTCCTGGAAAGATGTTGCTTGTTGATTTAGAACAAGGACGAATTATCGGAGACGAAGAATTGAAACAAACGATTGCGACTGCTGAGCCTTACAGCGAATGGATTGAAAACCTTGAAGTGCTTGAATCCATGCATGAACTTGTAGAAAATAGTGATGATTTACACTACAAACAACAGTTAAACCAATATACGTTTGAAGATATTCATAAATATTTACTACCACTTGCAGCGGAAGGAAAGGACCCGATTGGCTCAATGGGCAACGACACGCCTCTTGCTGTATTGTCCGATCGTCCACAGCTTTTATACAACTACTTCAAACAGCTGTTTGCACAAGTCACAAACCCGCCAATCGATTCGATTCGTGAAAAACTGGTTACGTCAACAATAAGTTATTTAGGTGCGGAAGGGGATTTATTAAATCCACAAGCTTCGCATGCAAAACGCATTTTTATTAAAACTCCAATTTTGAAGGCAAGTGAGTTGAACCAACTCTACAATCATCCGGTGATGAAATCCAAAACTGTAGATGTGGCTTTCGATGGGAAGTTGAAAGATAAGCTAGATCAGTTATGTGAGGAAGTAGAACAAGCGATTCTCTCCGGTGTCAGTTTACTTGTCTTATCGGATCGCTCATTACAAAAAGGACAAAAAGTGGTTCCGATTCTCTTAGCATCCAGTGGTATACATCATCATTTGGTGCGGAAAGGACTTCGGACACAAGTTTCTCTAATCATTGAATCGGCGGAAGTAAAAGAAGTGCATCATATTGCTGCGCTGATTGGGTATGGCGCAGATGCAATCTACCCGTATCTCGTATATGCGACACTACATCAAGCTATCGAAGAAGGTCATCTACAAAAAACTTACACAGAAGCAGTCACATCCGTAGTAAAAGGATTTACAGATGGTGTTGTGAAAGTTATGGCGAAGATGGGAATCTCAACAATTCAAAGTTACCGCGGAGCGCAAATTTTCGAAGCAGTAGGAATTGGCCATGATGTCATTCATACCTATTTCACGGGTACTAAATCACAACTCGGTGGTATTAATTTGGATACGATTCAGCTGGAAATGGAAAAACGTGTAGAAGCTGCCGTGAGTTTTGCTGCTAAACCACTCGATTCCGGAAGTCAATTCCAGTGGCGAGCAAATGGTGAGCACCATGCTTTCCGCCCGAAAACTATCCATACATTGCAATGGGCGACACGTCAAAATGATAGTGGACTTTATCGCCAATATGCAGAAATGGCAAATGAGGAGCGCATGGGCTTTTTACGAAATCTGTTTGACATAAAGTCAGACTTGGCACCTATTCCACTTGAAGAAGTAGAACCCGCAAGTGAAATCGTGAAACGATTTAAGACAGGTGCGATGTCGTTTGGTTCATTATCAAAAGAAGCGCACGAAACGCTCGCTATCGCCATGAACCGTCTTGGAGGGAAAAGCAATAGTGGAGAAGGTGGGGAACACCCTTCTCGCTACAAACGGGATGACAACGGTGATTTCCGTCGCAGTGCCATCAAGCAAATTGCATCAGGGCGTTTTGGCGTCAAAGCGATTTATCTTTCTCAAGCAGATGAATTACAGATTAAAATGGCACAAGGTGCGAAACCTGGAGAAGGTGGCCAACTCCCAGGGAATAAAGTCTATCCGTGGGTTGCGGACGTCCGAGGATCAACACCTGGTGTTGGATTGATTTCACCACCTCCGCATCACGATATCTATTCAATCGAAGATATGGCACAACTGATTCATGACTTGAAAAATGCAAACCGTCATGCACGCATTAGTGTCAAACTCGTCTCAAAAGGTGGAGTAGGTACGATTGCAGCAGGTGTGGCAAAAGGAGCAGCGGATGTCATTGTAATCTCCGGTTATGACGGAGGGACGGGTGCTTCGCCGAAGACAAGCATTACCCATGCGGGTCTGCCGTGGGAACTCGGTTTAGCAGAAGCCCATCAAACGCTTATGCTAAATGGGCTGCGTGATCGTGTGACGCTCGAGACAGACGGCAAACTAATGACTGGAAAAGATGTGCTACTTGCCGCTCTTTTAGGTGCTGAAGAATATGCGTTTGCAACAGCTCCGCTCATTGTCATGGGCTGTGTCATGATGCGGGCGTGTCACTTAGATACTTGTCCTGTCGGAATCGCCACACAAAATCCAAAGCTCCGTGACAAATTTACAGGTGCTGCAGATCATGTCGTGAACTACATGTTGTTTGTAGCAGAAGAAATGCGTGAGTGGATGGCGAAACTTGGCTTCCGCACAGTAGAAGAGCTAGTGGGTCGCACGGATGCCTTACATGTCTCACAGCGCGCATCATCGCACTGGAAAGCAGGGCAATTAGACCTCACGGCACTGCTTCACCGAATAGATGGGCCACGAACAAAACAACGTGAGCAAAATCATCGACTTGAAGAATCACTTGACTTACGAGAACTGTTGCCGCAAGTGGAAGCAGCTATCGAACAAGGTCAGTCCGTCCGTATATCGGCACGAATTAAAAATACAGACCGCGTCGTCGGCACAATCATCGGTCATGAGATCACAAAACAATATGGAGAGCTAGGTTTACCAGATGATACAGTGGAAATCAGTTTGACAGGACATGCTGGACAGAGTTTAGGCGCCTACACTCCAAAGGGTATGACTATCAAACTTCTCGGGGATGCAAATGATTATCTTGGAAAAGGGCTATCTGGCGGGAAACTGATCCTTGAATCAAGAGCCAAAAATGAGAAAGAGCGTGACATGATTGCCGGGAATGTTACATTTTATGGAGCAACTTCTGGAGAGGCATACTTGAACGGTCGTGCAGGTGAGCGTTTTGCCGTTCGAAACTCTGGAGCTACAATTGTAGTAGAAGGAATCGGAGATCACGGGTGTGAGTATATGACAGGTGGAAAAGTAGTCGTACTTGGAAATGTCGGCAAGAACTTCGGTGCTGGAATGTCGGGAGGAACTGCCTACTTACTATTGGATCAAGACAAGGATATTCAAACGCTCAGCAATCATGAGATGATTCAACTCGTACGAATTGAAGAAGACGAAGAATATCATGAGGTTCGAAAACTGATTATGGATCACTTCTACTATACAAAAAGTACAAAAGCTGGTGAAATACTTGCCAACTGGGATGCCCTGAAATATCAATTTATAAAAGTAGAGCCAGTAGAGTATGCGAAGATGAAGCAACGCATTGTCGACTTAGAACAACAAGGCATAGACAAAGAAAATGCGGCTTTGCAGGCCTTTTATGGCGCAACAGTCGTTTGATAAGGAGGAAAACAGATGGGAAAACCTACAGGATTTTTAGAAATCAAACGTGATAAGCCATTTGAAGAGCCTCCAAAAAAACGGGTGCGGCACTTTGGAGAATACGGTGAGCGGTTTACGGACGAACAAATGAAAGCGCAAGGTGCACGATGTATGGACTGTGGCACGCCCTTCTGTCACATGGGTATTGAGATACGTGGTGTGGCAGCAGGATGTCCGATTCAAAACGTGATTCCGGAATGGAACGACTTGGTGTATAAGGGACAGTGGAAAGATGCACTAGATCGTCTCTTAATGACCAATAACTTCCCAGAATTTACGGGTCGTGTATGTCCGGCACCTTGCGAAAGTTCTTGTACACTGGCGATTTCTGAGCCAGCTGTTGCAATTAAAAGCATTGAACGTAGCATTATTGATAAAGGGTTCGAAGAAGGGTGGATCACTCCACGAGTTCCTTCAAATCGAACGGGTAAAAAAATTGCCATTGTCGGTTCAGGACCAGCCGGACTTACAGCAGCCGATGACTTAAATCAAGATGGACATACCGTGACAGTGTTTGAACGAGATAATCGTCCGGGCGGTTTGTTGATGTACGGAATTCCTTCGATGAAACTTGATAAAGATGTGGTGACACGCCGCGTGCAACTGTTGTCAGAAGAAGGTGTGCAATTCATCGTCAACACGGAAATCGGAGTAGATCGTACACTTCATGATTTACGTGAAGAATTTGATGCTGTGATCTTATGTGTAGGTGCGCAGCGTCAACGCGTGTTGCATCTTCCAGGAGATGATGCAACAGGAATTGTTCCGGCTATGACGTATTTAACAAGCACCACGAAGAATCTACTAGATGGTCATAAAGCTGAGATAAATGTCAAAGGAAAACACGTACTCGTAATTGGTGGGGGAGACACTGGAGCAGATTGTGTAGCAACTGCTGTTCGTCAAAATTGCAAATCTGTCGTTCAATTTGGAAAACATCCACGTTTGCCAGATGCACGCGATGAAATGCACATGTGGCCGTCTGATCCAACTATTTTTAAAATGGACTACGCTTATGAAGAAGCACAGGCAGTGAAAGGGCAAGATCCTCGCGAATACTTGATTCAGACGAAAGAAATCGTCAAAGGTGCAAATGGACAAGTAACAGCTCTACGCACTGTGCAAATGGAGAAGGTTGTTGGAGAAGACGGCTTCCATTATTTCCGAGAGCTTCCTGGTACCGAAAAAGAATGGCCGGCAGATATCGTATTTGTAGCGATTGGATTTGAAGGAATCGATCCAGAAGTGGCAGAAGGCACAGATCTTTCAATGTCACGAAACCGTATTAGCGCTTCGAAAGTGGATTATGCAACAAATATTCCGGGTGTATTTACTGCTGGAGACGCACGTCGCGGTCAAAGTTTAGTCGTCTGGGCAATCCGTGAAGGAAAAGAAGCAGCACAAAAAGTAAATCAATATATTTATTCCGTTCAACCCGTCTAAAAGGCGGGTTTTTTTCGATTAATAACTTTCTCCTGCTAGTGAGTTAAAGTTTTTTCTTTCTATTTTGACAAGGAGGTGGCATAATAAAAAGCAGGAGGCGAGTACGATGATTGGCATACTAGATTATGGTGCTGGCAATATGCACAGCGTAGAAAAAGCAATTAAAAAGCTAGGATATCCGTCCATACGAATCGAGGACGGTACATGCACAGAAGAAATTGATCAGTTGATTCTTCCGGGTGTGGGTCACGCGGAACAAGCGATGATTCAACTTGAAGAACGTGGATTAATTCCTTATATTCAACGAAAAGTAGAAGAAGGGACTCCGCTACTTGGAATATGTCTTGGGATGCAGCTACTGCTCGAGAAAAGCGATGAGGGCAATACACAAGGGCTCGGTCTCTTAAAAGGTACGGTACCTTACTTTGATGACACTAAATTGAAAGTCCCTCACATGGGATGGAATGCAGTAAAAGATGCAAAACAGCATTTTCTGCTGAAAGATCTTCCAGAAGCATCCGACTTTTATTTTGTTCACTCCTATTTTGCAGCTCCGACTTCATCAGTCGATATTATCGGATTAACTGACTACGGTGATGAATTTGCGTCTGCTATCGGGAATGACTATGTCATGGGTGTTCAATTCCACCCAGAAAAAAGTGGCGAAGCAGGTTTGAAGCTGCTCGATAATTTCTGTCGCTATGCAAAAAAGAAGGTGACATCATGTTAAAAAAACGAATCGTACCAGCAATCGATGTATTAGATGACAAAGCAGTAAAATACGTTCAGTTCCGGAATCCAACTATTATTGGCGATCCAGCTGAACTTGGTCGTAAATATGCGGAAGATGGTGCAGACGAACTTATCTATTTAGATACGACAGCATCTTTGAAAAACCAAGAACTCAAATATGAGTGGATTCGTCGCGTGGCAGAAGAAGTGTATATTCCATTCTCGGTTATCGGAGGTGTGCGCACAATTGATGACTTCCGTTTATTGCTTAGAGCAGGAGCAGATAAAGTAGGTGTGAATTCAGCTGCCGTCCAACGACCAGAGCTTTTGAATGAGGCTGCCGCAATTTTTGGAAAGCAGTGTGTTGTGCTCGGTCTGGATGCAATGCCGATCATGCGAGAAGATGGCTCCATTGAACGTTGGGAAGTGTACACGCATTCAGGACATGAAAATTCTGGGCGTGATGTAGTGGAGTGGGCGCAAGAAGCGGCAGACCGTGGAGCCGGTGAGATTATCTGCACAAGTATCCATAAAGATGGAATGAAGACAGGGTATGATGTAGAGTTGATTCGACTTCTTTCGGAGAAGGTATCGATTCCAATTATTGCGTCAGGTGGGGCTGGCAAGCTTGAACATATTTCAGAGGTGTTTATAGAAGCGAATGCAGATGCAGCACTTGTTGCTTCCATGATACATTACGGGCATTACACGATTCCGGAAATTAAAGCGCATCTTCGTGAGTATTCCATTCCTGTAAGATAGTTCGTTAATTTAAAACGTATGAAATAAAAAGAAACCAGTCCAACTCTAGCGAGACTGCTAAAGTTGGGCTGGTTTTTACACAAATGCAAGTAGTATGCTTCGAAGGCTTTTTTATGCGCTATTTTTTTGAATAGTTGTAAGCAGCTCTTCTACAAAATCAATTGTTTCCGCCACAGTAAAGTCGTCTCGAAAACCTTCGACGTACTCTAAAGGTAGATTGAGTTCGGCTACTCCTTCGTTTGCATCAAATGTGAATGCAAATTTAAACTCTGGATTTGTCCATTTCGAAAGAAGTACTTCTTCTATAGCCTTCATCTTTGCTTTTGGCACATAAATACCAACGAGCAAATTATAAAATCGGAAAATATCATCAAGTTCTACTACAAAACCTTCTATCTTTAATTCATCATATGTTGGTTTTGCTACATAGATGTAATTTTCGATTTGATCTTTTACTAGAGATAGTGGTCCTGCCAAATCTGACTCAGATAGTGAGCGAATATACTCGTCATTTTCTTTTGTAAATAAATCTTGTTCAATAGCCATAGCTTTCGCCTTCTTTCCATTTTAGTTGTTCGGCTGTTTCATTTAAATCATAGGATGTGAGTTGTTCAATAAAATAAGCAGGTTGTCGTTCTTTATAATCTTGAACCAATTTCAAGAAAAATTTAGGGCTAGCGGGCTGTTCATCATCGTATACAAGTAAAGTACCTTCACTGTTTCGGACGAGAAATTTATCGCGTTCTTGAAATTGCCAAGGTCCCTGATAACCACCACTTGTGAGCGGTTGATAAAAATCAGCTTCAATTCGGAGTTTCTGGAATTCTGCTTGTTTTTCAGGTTTTAGTCGTGCAGTAAAATCGGCAAAAGGTGGTGTGATGGACAATTTAACCGGGAGACCTTCTCGCTTTAAAGATAAAACGACTTCCGCAGCCCAGATTTCAACCCCTTGCTGACCTGAAATCAGTACCCATTCTAAACCTTCTTCTACATACAAGCGTAAGCGATCCTCGAGGGCCGTTTTGATAATTGTGATACCAGGATGTTTCGAGTCGAAAATACCGAGCTCATTCCCTCTATATCCTGTAATGACCAATTTTTTCACCGTATCACCTCATCAATTAGTGTACATCAAATTGGTCATTTCGTGTCACATTTCGAAAGGTTAAGAATAGGATAAAGTGAAAGAGAGGGATTATGTGAGTCAATCTTCACAGTATGTAGCGAACATTGAGAGGTATGTTATGCTCTATGCATAGATGCAGAACGCTTCCTACACAACAAGAAAAAAGGAGTTTCTCATGTTACGAGAAACTCCTTTTTTGTATGGCTAATTATTCTTTCACAACAACCGGCGGTGCATGGTGCCCTGGTTCCGGTACGAAACGCAAAATAATGAATCCGATAATAAATAATACAATCAAACTGAACACACCCATTGAGGAATTCCCCGTAACTTGCGCAGTTACCCCAACTAATAATGGGCCGAGGATTGCAGCAAATCGTCCAAAAATATTGTAGAAACCGAAAAATTCATTTGAATTTTGTTTTGGTACCAATTTCCCGAAGTACGAGCGGGAAAGTGCTTGAATGCCACCTTGAGATGTACCGACAAGCATAGCGAGAATAAAGAAGTCTGTAACAGAATTCATAAAATACGCATACGTACAAACAATTATATATACAAAAATCCCTACATATAGCATATTTTTCTCACCAAATTTACCAGCTAAAAAACCGTACAAGAAAGCAAACGGTGCAGCGATCACTTGCGTAAGAAATAAAATCCCTAATAAAGACGTTGAATCGAGTCCAAGGTCTGTTCCGTATGCTGTCGACATCGCGATAATTGTTCCAACGCCATCAATATAAAAGAAATAGGCCAGTAAAAACAAAAACACAGCGCGGTATTTGCGAATTTCTTTAAATGTTGTAAATAACCGCTTGAAGCTTTGACTCACCGGATTCGGTTCACGTGGTACAAAATGAACCTGTTTCACATTTCTAAAAATCGGAATGGAAAACACGATCCACCAAGCAGCTGTAATAACAAATGCAATTTTACTCGCAGTATCCGCAGCTAAGGGTAATAGTCCGTTTTGACTGGCAACGATTATACCCATTGCGATAATAAATGGGAACAAACTCCCGATGTAACCCATCCCGTAACCTCGAGCAGATACCTTGGCCATCCGTTCATCACTGGTCACATCGACGATAAAACTATCGTAAAAGACGTTTGATCCGGTAGCACCTAAAGCTGCAAATGTATAGACAACGAGAAGCATTAACCAATTTTCAAACGGAACAAGTGCTAATGCAAGTGTGAAAATGACACCGATAGAGAAGAACACACCGAAAAATTTCTTTTTGAGTCCTTCATAGTCTGCGACTGTTCCCATAATGGGTCCAAGTAAAGCTAGGATAGTTGTAAAAATAGCGATTGTATAACCTAAATAAGCTGTAGAATCGGCTCCAGCGATGCCGGCAGCTGTTGCGGATTCTTTGAAATAAATCGGGAATATGGCTGTTGTAATGATGAGTGTGTAGGCAGAAGACGCCCAATCATACATGACCCAGCTTTTCTCTTTCTTCGAATACTTTTTCACAAGACCCCTCCCTTTTTTTCATTGTATCGCATCCACATGAATTTCAGGTAAATTTTCTGAAAAATAAAACCTTATGTTCAATCGTCCGGTATAATAAAAAGAAACGGCAGGTGACGACATGGAATCATTACGCGCAATTATTGATATCGGATCAAACTCCATTCGATTAGTAGTCTACAGTTATTCATACGAAAAAGGCTTAGAAGAACACCACAATATAAAAACAGTCGCTCGACTAAGTGGCTATTTAGATGACAGCGATGTTTTACACGATGAAGGAATTCAACGACTAATCGAGACGCTTCAAAATTTCATATCGTTCTTAAATGACCTCTCTATCACAAAGCCTGTTGTTGCAGCTACGGCAGCCATTCGGCAAGCGTCTAATCAACAGGAGATTTTAGAAAGAGTATTCCAAGAAACAGGGCTACGCATTGACGTATTATCCACTAAACAAGAAGCGTATTATGGGTATCTAGCGGTTGTATTGACGACAAATTGTAAGGATGCATTGACAGTAGATATGGGGGGCGGTAGTACGGAAGTTACTCTTTACCGTAATAAACAACTCATCTATTCTTATAGTTTTCCGTTCGGTGTCGTCACTTTAAAACGAAAATTCATTTCTGGAGACCTCCCTACATTACAAGAGCGAAAAGCAATTAAGTCGTTTGTAGAAAATCAGTTGAAAGAACAACCTTGGATTGCAGAAGAAGGAAAAGGACTTCCGGTCATTTCAATTGGAGGAAGTGCGCGAAACATTGTCCAAATCGATCAAAATCGAAAAAATTATCCCTTATCCGGAACGCATCAATATGAAATGACGGTAGAAGATTTACGTTCTATAGATTATCTGTTGAAAAAAATCTCATTTTCAGAACGTAAAAAGCTTGATGGTCTCTCTTCAGACCGAGCGGATGTTATTGATGGCGCAATTATCACTTTCGAGACATTACTTTCCCATGCAGCAACCTCAACTTTCATGCACAGTCGTAAAGGTTTACGTGAAGGAATCATTATTGAGCAGCTTGAATCAAATAATGAACATACTTTTTTTGTGGATGAAGTCGCATCTAGTGCAATTCGCCATGTTCACGGAAAATTTGCGATCCAACCATCGGAAGATACAGCGCTGATTGACACCTTTCACAAACTACACAATCAATTTGCAGAAGGGGGCTGGATTCAAGAGTGGTCGGATGATCCTGAAATGCTAACCTATGCCTACCAACTGTTCCACTTCGGAAAGCAGGTTGATTTAGAGTCGGCTAGTCAGCATACGTTCTATTTGTTAACGAATAGTACACTAGACGGGTTTACAAATAAACAAAAAGTAAAGTTGGCACTTCTTGCTTCCTATAAAAACAAGCAAACTTTTCAACAGTATATTCAACCGTATCAAGGCATTTTAACTATGCAAGAAATAGAAGAATGTAGAGAAGCTGGTGCACTCCTGCGCTTTGTACATGCCCTTCAAACGACTAAACATTCAAGTGTCCATGATGCAGAACTTGAAGCGGCGGGGGAAGATATTCAGTTAACATTTCAAACACATGGTTCAACGATACTGGAGTCCTATCAAGCAGAGAAAATGAAAAAACATATTGAAAAGCTGATCAATCGAAATGTCAAACTGCGTTTTGAAACGGAGGAACATGCATGACCCAATTCTTGTATGAACATTTTAATAATCGAGAACTCAGTTGGCTTGCCTTCAACGAGCGTGTGTTAGAAGAAGCGGAGGATCCAAAAAACCCTCTATTCGAGCGGTTAAAATTTCTTGCTATCTTCAGTTCAAATTTAGATGAATTTTTTATGGTACGCGTAGCAGGATTACAGGATCAAGTGCGTGTTGGCTTCACAAATAAAGAAGCAAAGTCTGGTCTTACACCTCAAGAACAACTGGACGCAATTGCGAAAAAGACGCAACTTCTCGTAGCAAGACAGATGAAAGTGTACCGTGAACTGATGGAGACTGAACTTCCAAAAGAAGGGCTTCATTTAGTCAGCTATAGTAAGCTAAGCTCAGAGCAAAAAAGAGTAGTGGACTTACAGTTTGATGAAGAAATTTACCCGGTTATCACACCAGTAGCTGTAGATGCCTACCGACCTTTTCCTATACTACTAAGTAAAACGATGAATATTTTAGCGATGATTGAAGATGGGGATGAAGAAGACGCATTGAAAATTGCGATTGTTCAAGTGCCCTCTGTTTTAAAGCGTTTTATTGTAGTGGAAACACAAAAAGATAATCACACAATCGTCTTATTAGAAGATGTCATCATCGGAAACTTATCAAAACTGTTCACTGGCTACACAGTGAAACATGCAAATCCGTTCCGTATTACTAGGAATGCCGATTTAACGATACACGAAGAAGGAGCTCGAGACCTTCTGATTGAAATTGAAAAAGAATTAAAGAAACGGAAATGGGGAGCAGTTAGCCGTCTTGAAGTAAAAGTAAGTGAAATCAAGCAAAAAGTACTGCATTATTTATTGGATGAGCTGGAAATAACTGAAGGTGATGTGTATAAAATAGATGGACCTCTTGATGTCACATTCTTATTTTCATTTACAAACTATTTTGAACAGAGCTACCCTGCGCTTAGTTATCCCGTCTTTATGCCACAACAACCACAAGATCTTCGCCGGGAAGAAGATGTATTTGTCAAAGCGCAAAGTCAAGATCTATTCTTTTTTCACCCGTATGAATCATTCCAATCCATTGTCGATTTCATTGAAAAAGCAGCAGATGATCCATATGTGCTCGCGATAAAACAAACGCTGTATCGTGTCAGTGGGAACTCACCAATTATTAAAGCTTTAAAACGCGCTGCAGAAAATGGGAAACAAGTGACAGTGCTTGTTGAGTTAAAAGCTCGGTTTGATGAAGAAAATAATGTGATTTGGGCAAAAGAGCTTGAAAAAGCAGGTTGCCTTGTTATTTATGGTATGCATAATTTAAAAACACACTCAAAAATCACTTTGATCATTCGTCAAAAACAAGGAAAGATTGAGCAATTCGTTCATCTAGGAACTGGAAACTATAATGATCAGACGGCAAAAATATACACTGATATGAGTATTATTACGACAAATAAAAAGATAGGGGCCGATGCTACAAAGTTTTTTAATTATTTGAGTGGCTATATGGATAGACCGGATTACCAGAAACTAGTCGTCTCGCCATTTGAAATCAAAGATCGTTTTGTGGAATTGATCGATGAAGAAATTGAGTTTCAAAAAACATTTGGAAATGGACATATTAAGCTCAAAATGAATTCTCTAACGGACAAAGATCTTATTGAAAAGTTGTATGTTGCGTCACAAGCTGGAGTGAAAATTGACCTTGTAGTGAGAGGGATTTGCTGTTTACGCCCTGGAATTAAGGGAATTAGTGACACGATTACAGTTACAAGTATTGTAGGAAGATTTTTGGAGCATTCCCGCATTTATTACTTCCATCGAAACGGTGCATCGAAGTTGTTTTTATCTTCTGCTGATATGATGACGCGTAACATGATCAAACGAGTAGAAATCCTTTTCCCCATTTTGTCACCGTCCATAAAGAAGAGAATTCTCTCGATAGTAGACATCGAGTTAAAAGACACAGTAAAAGCTAGAATTCAAAACGCAGAAGGTGTTTACACTTATAAAAAGTCTGATGAAGTCATTCATGCTCAAAATTACTTTATGAATGAAGCAAAGAGAAAACATGAATAATTGATACAGGGGTCTGCTGATAACTCAGCAGACTAGTTTATTGATAAATATTTCGATATACAAATAGTTTGAAAAGCTAACTACTTTAGTGTACGATGGACAGATGGAATTTTAGAAAGAAGGAACCCCTATGAAAAAACCTCCGTACGGAATGATTGCCATCTTATTCATTGGAGCATTTGTTGCTTTTTTGAATAATACACTTCTTAATGTCGCGCTTCCGACAATCATGATTGAATTTGATGTTACTCCGTCCCAAGTCCAGTGGTTGACGACAGGATATATGCTCGTGAATGGGATTTTGATTCCTGCGTCTGCCTACTTCATACAAAAATTTAAAAATAAAACGCTATTCATTACAGCGATGAGCTTGTTTTCATTGGGTACATTAATTGCGTGGATTGCACCTGGATTTTGGATCCTAGTTGCAGGTCGAATGATTCAAGCCTGTGGGTCAGCAATCATGATGCCTCTTTTAATGAATGTCATGTTGATTGCATTTCCGATTGAACGCAGAGGGACAGCGATGGGTATATTTGGTCTTGTAATGATTATGGCACCTGCAATTGGCCCGACACTATCTGGATTTATAGTTGAAAACTACAGTTGGCGTGTATTGTTTGCAGTAATATTACCATTTGCTTTGATTCCATTAGTACTTGCCATCTTTAAATTGAAGAACATAACCCCTCAGCGTGAAGTGACACTTGATAAATTTTCTCTTGTATTATCGAGTGTTGGGTTTGGAGGGTTATTATATGGATTTAGTGTAGCTGGAGATGAAGGGTGGACGTCGTGGATCGTAGTAGCAACATTAGGTTTAGGAACAATCGGACTCGTTTGGTTTATTCTTCGACAACTTCGATTGCCTGAGCCTTTATTGGAATTTAGAATTTATAAATATCCAATGTTTGCTCTAGCATCCGCAATATCCATCGTCTTATCAGCAGCGATGTTCTCTGGAATGATTTTAACCCCCCTTTACGTGCAGACGATACGAGGATTCAGTCCTTTAGATTCTGGTTTGTTGATGTTGCCCGGTGCACTAGTTATGGCAGTGATGTCCCCTATTACGGGTCGCCTTTTTGATGCATTCGGCGCTAAGTGGTTAGCAATCAGTGGTCTTTCGATCTCAGCTATCACCACCTTTGCTTTAAGTGGACTGACACTAGATACTAGTTATGCATCTATTATGTTTCTTTATACAATGCGGATGTTTGGGTTTTCCATGATTATGATGCCGGTTATGACAAACGGACTGAATCAACTCGACGCTGTTTTATATCCACATGGTACAGCGATGAACAATACACTGCAGCAAGTATCAGGAGCAATAGGGTCGGCCATCTTCTTAACCATCATGAACGCTCGTATGTCTAAGTGGATTTCAAATGAAATTGCGATACAACGACAGAGTGGGGAATTTCCAGTTGATGAGGGTGCTCAACAAGCTGTTATGGAAGAACTGACCCGGGTGGGGATGCTTGAAGGAATTACATTTTCATTTTTTATTGCAGCGATTGTAACTATTGTCGCATTAGTCTTATCATTCTTTATAAAAAGAGTAGTACCAAAGCGCGAGGCTATATAAAACCTCGTGCTTTTATTTATGTATACTGATATATTCATTAAATTTTCTAATAAAAAAGAAAAATTTATGTAGACGAATGAAAAAGCATCTATTACAATGAAGTTGTTCAAACAAGTAAGACAGTTTTGAATTGTATAAATAGATAAACAATTTAACTATCAAAATTAAATGGGGGTCATGAAATGAAAAAATCGAAATTTGCTTCCTTGTTCTTAGCTTCAACGATGGTACTTGCAACACTGGCAGCCTGTGGTGACTCAGAAGGCGGCTCGTCAGGTGATGGCGATACGATTAAAATTGGAGCAAACCTTGAGTTGTCAGGTCCTGTAGCTTCTTATGGATCTTCAGAACTTGAAGGGATTGAAATGGCAATTGAAGAAATCAATGCCGATGGCGGAATCGACGGAAAAGAAATTGAACTTACGAAGGTAGATAATAAATCAGATGCAGCTGAGGCAACAAACGCTGCAATTAAGTTGACTGATCAAGATAATGTACTAGCAATCATTGGTGCTGCAACTTCAGGTAATACTGTTGCTCAAGTACAAGTGGCTGCTGACTCTGAAACACCACTTATTACACCATCTGGTACTAGCCCAACAGTTACTGTAGCTGAAGATGGCTCCGTGAATGAATATGCTTTCCGTACATCATTCATTGATCCTTTCCAAGGAACAGTAGCAGCAAACTTTGCAGCGAATGAACTTGGCGTTAAAACGGCAGCTGTATATGCAGATAACTCTTCTGACTATGCTAAAGGTCTAGCGGCATCATTCATTGAAGATTTTGAAGCAGCTGGTGGTACGATCGTTGCACAAGAATCGTATGTAGCAAAAGATACAGACTTCCGCTCAACATTAACTCGCCTAGCTTCAGCAGATGCTGAATTCGTATTTATCCCAGGGTATTACGAAGAAGTAGGTCTAATTGTTAAACAAGCACGTGAACTTGGCATCGATGTACCATTGATGGGTGCTGATGGTTGGGATTCTCCAACAATCGTTGAACTTGCTGGTGCAGAAGCACTGAACAATACGTTCATCATCAATCACTACTCTGCTGAAGATCCAGATGGAAAAGCAAAAGAATTCGCAGATAAATTCGAAGAGAAATATGGAAAGCTTCCAAACTCATTTAACGCTCTTGGGTATGACACTGTGTATCTATTAAAGGATGCAATTGAGCGTGCAGGTGAACTTGATGGAGAGAAAATTAAAGATGCACTTGCTTCTACTGAAGCATTAGAGCTTGTAACAGGCGCTTACTCAGTTGACGAAAACCACCATCCAGTTAAATCAGCTACGATCTTAGAGTTCGTTGACGGAGTTCAAGTCTTTAATACGAAAGTTAACCCTTAAGGGGTGCGTTATTAGGGGGGAGAACGATTTCCCTCCTTTTTCTTTTGGCTCAACATCAGAGGGGGTTATGCTATGGAAATTATCCAGCAGATTTTAAATGGTATTTCCGTTGGTAGTATCTATGCACTAATTGCACTTGGATACACAATGGTATATGGAATTATCAAATTAATTAACTTTGCACATGGTGACGTATTCATGTTAGGTGCGTTTATCGGTTTTTATGCAATTACTGTCTTTCAATTAAACTTCTTTGTCGCATTGATTTTTTCAATGGCTGTTACGGCATTGATCGGAGTATTGATCGAGCGTATTGCTTACAAACGTTTGCGTAATGCAACTCGTATCGCTGCACTTATTACAGCAATTGGGGTATCACTATTAATCGAGTATGGATTTATTTATATTCGAGGAGCGCAACCTGAAGCCTATCCAGATGTTTTTGGTCGCCAGTCGATTTCAGTTTTTGGGGCAACAATCGATGTAAAAGCACTGCTGATTCTGTCGGTTTCTGTAGTGCTTATGATGCTTCTTCAGTTTATTGTTCATAAAACAAAGACAGGAAAAGCAATGCGTGCAGTCTCTCACGACACGGAAGCCGCGAAATTAATGGGAATCAATGTTGACAATACCATTTCAGCAACTTTCGCAATCGGCTCTGCGCTTGCAGGAGCTGCAGGTGTTATCTTCGGTTTGTATTATACAAAAATCGATCCTTTAATGGGTGTGATTCCAGGACTTAAAGCTTTCGTAGCGGCTGTTCTAGGTGGTATTGGAATTATTCCTGGGGCGATGGTCGGTGGATTAATATTAGGTTTAGTCGAAACATTTGTAAGTGCCATCGGGCTTTCATTGTGGCGAGATGCAGCTGCTTTTATTATTCTAATTTTAATTTTAATTTTCCGCCCATCAGGGATCTTCGGAAAAAATTCAAGAGAGAAAGTGTAGGTGGACAAAATGAAAAAACATTCACGTGCGTTTTGGCCACTACTAATTGGAGCTCTTGTCTTTTACGGTATTGTTCAAGGTCTCATCATGGCTGGCATGTTAAATACGTATTATACAAACACATTGATTTTCATTTCGATTAATATCATTCTTGCTGTAAGTTTGCATCTTGTTATTGGAATTACTGGCCAGTTCTCGATTGGCCACGCAGGTTTCATGGCAGTCGGTGCCTATTTATCAGCAATTGTGACGATGAAGTTTGATTTGCCTTTTATAGTGGCGATTGTTGTCGGAGGTCTAGTAGCAGCTCTTGCGGGTTTAATTGTAGGGATTCCAAGTCTTCGTTTACGCGGGGATTATCTTGCAATTGCAACGCTTGGATTCGCTGAAATTATTCGGATCATTTTCCTGAATATCGATTATGTCGGCGGAGCAGCTGGAATGCAAGTGAGTAAAATGACAGACTGGACATACACATTCTTCTTTATGTTGATTACTATTTTAGTAATAGTAAACTTTACACGTTCACGTCATGGAATCGCTGCATTGTCTATTCGGGAAGATGAGATTGCTTCCGATGCGATGGGTATCAATACGACGTACTATAAAGTAGCGGCATTTGTTATCGGGTCGTTCTTTGCAGGAGTTGCTGGAGCATTGTTCGCACATAACTTCTACATCGTATTGCCTTCACAATTCGGGTTCTTAAAGTCTGTAGATATTTTGATTTTAGTAGTACTAGGTGGGCTTGGTAGTTTATCAGGCGCAATCATCTCGGCCATCTTCTTAACACTTGTTTCAACATTCCTTCAAGGGTACCCAGAAACACGTATGATCATTTATAGTTTGGTACTGATAATTGTCATGCTATACCGCCCACAAGGATTGATGGGCACTAAAGAAATCACGGATTATTTCCGGGGCTGGACATCAAAAGGAGGGAAAGGCAATGGAAAAGACACCACTACTTGAAGTCAAACAAGCGGGCATCCAATTTGGTGGACTAAAAGCCGTTCAAAATCTTAACATTTCCCTCTATCCAGGAGAACTAGTCGGTCTGATTGGACCCAATGGTGCGGGGAAGACGACAAGTTTTAACTTATTAACGGGTGTTTATGTTCCGACTGAGGGTGATGTGTTCTTCCAGGGCAAGCGCATCAACGGACTTGCCCCTTATAAAGTGACGCAGTCAGGAATCAGTCGCACATTCCAAAATATTCGCTTATTCCGAGATATGACGGTTTTAGACAATGTGAAAGTGGCATATCATGCACTCGCAAAGCATACGATGCTTGCATCCATTCTCCGTTTACCATCCCATTTTGCTGGGGAACGTAAGATGGAAGAAGATGCGATTGAATTTCTAAAAATATTCCGTTTGGAAAAATACAAAGATGAGCTTGCGAAAAATCTACCATATGGCCAGCAGCGCCGTTTGGAAATTGCACGTGCACTAGCTGCTAATCCAAAACTTTTACTTCTCGATGAGCCAGCAGCGGGAATGAATCCTCAAGAAACACACGACTTAATGGAACTCATCGCATTTATTCGTCAAAAGTTCGATTTAACAATTTTATTAATCGAGCATGATATGAATCTCGTAATGGGTGTCTGTGAACGCATTTATGTATTAGATCACGGTCAACTTCTAGCAGAAGGTCCGCCAGAAGTGATTCGTAACGATCCGAAAGTTATTGAAGCGTATTTGGGTGAGGAGGTAACAGAATGACAATGCTCGAAGTGAAAAACATCGATGTGTACTATGGGAATATTCAAGCTTTGAAAGATGTCTCTGTTACAGTAAATGAAGGTGAAATTGTATCCCTTATCGGTGCAAACGGGGCAGGAAAGAGTACACTTTTAAAAACTTTATCTGGTCTACTGAAGCCTAAGAGTGGAGGAATCACTTTCCTTGGAAATTCGATTGCTGGTAAAGCGGCACAAGGAATTGTAAAATCCGGCATCTCACATGTTCCAGAAGGACGACGCGTATTTGCAAATTTGACTGTAGAAGAAAATCTTGAACTGGGCGCATTTCTTCGCAAAGATAAAAAAGCGATTGCGGAAGATATGAAAAAGGTATATGATACGTTTCCACGCCTTCTTGAACGGCGCAAACAGATGTCCGGGACCTTGTCTGGGGGAGAGCAACAGATGCTTGCTATGGGTCGCGCCATCATGGCGAAGCCAAAGTTACTACTATTGGATGAGCCTTCGATGGGACTTGCCCCTTTAATGGTAAAGACAATCTTTGAAGTCATTAAAGACATTAACGTTCAAGGAACGACTGTACTTTTAGTGGAACAAAATGCACATATGGCTCTATCGATTGCACACCGAGGGTATGTAATAGAAACAGGTAAAGTTGTATTGTCTGGCTCTGCCCAGGAATTACAGTCTTCCGAAGAAATTCGAAAAGCGTATCTTGGTGGCCATTAAAAAAATCGCTCACACATCATTGTGTGGGCGATTTTTTCTTAAGTAAATATCGGATTCCTTCGATGATTACACCAAGAACTAATCCTAGAGCAGTAAAAATAAACAGGGAAAGCAATCCTGCGAGTTCTCCAAATTCACCTTGCGTAAATAAGAAGCTACGGAACATTTCAATAAATCCGATAGCGAGACCTACTACGAAGACAATAAATCCGACTTTTAGACCTAAAAATGCAAGTGCACCCGAGAACAGACCTGCAGCTAGTCCATACGCAATAATCGTTACGATATTGGAAGTTGCAAGTTCTTGATCTAAAATCACACCTACACCGAACAACAATAAAAAAAGAGTGATCGACATGACAATCACACCGAGTATTTTATAATTGGCTGTCATTTCATTTCCCCACTTTCATATTTCAAGTATACTAGTAAAAAAGAAAGGATGTAAACGGATGCGACATACTTTTCACCAAGCACTTCATTGGAATTCAAAACGCAATACAATAGGACAAGTGACGATTGCGAACTACACGCATGACTTTTCGATTCCAGCATCATTGGATGGTCCAGGACAAGGGACTAACCCAGACGAGCTTTTACTCAGCTCTGCAGCTGGATGCTATATCATGACACTCGGTGCGATGTTTGAGAGAAGTAACATCGAGGACGCTCACATTGAGTTAAAGTCCGAACTACTAGTTGAAGTCGATGCAGGTACATATAAAGTAAGTGAGCTTCACCATTACCCGACCATTTCTTACGTAAATCTTGAGAAGAGAAAACTCATCGAGCGCCTGGTTCACAAAGCAGATGAAAGATGCATGATCAGTAATGCTCTAAAAGGTAACGTTAAAATCACCATACACCCAACATTCAAGGAGGTAGCTCGTGAAGACAGTATTTTATAATGCTCAATTTTTTACGATGGAAAGTGAAACTGAGTCAGTAGAGGCCGTTTTAGTAGAAGACGGAACGATTATTCAGACAGGTTCGTTCGAACAATTGAAAGCGCTCGCAGACAAGCAAATCTCTCTAGATGGAAACGTCGTATACCCTGGCTTTATTGATAGTCATATGCATTTGATTGGTCATGGTCAAAAGATTTCATCAGCAGACCTTTCAGAATGCCGTTCAATTCGTGAGATTTTAGATGTGGTTGGTGAGGAACATCCGGTTTCCGGTTGGATAGTTTTAGAAGGTTGGAATGACAATACATTAATGGATAACCGTGCACCGATTTCAGCAGATTTAGATGCACTTTTCCCAAATACCCCGGTAGTTTTAAAACGAATTTGTCGCCATGGGTTGGTTGCGAATTCTAAAGCTATGGAACTTGCAGGTATCACGCATTCTGTTGAAGAGGTTGCAGGGGGAGTGATTGGACGCGATGAACAAACAAATGAATTAAATGGTCTGTTCTATGATGAAGCTCAATCTCTCGTCACGAATGCAATTCCGGAGTTAACCGTTGAAGATTTAACGACAATTATTCAAAAGAGTATTCAAGACTTACATAAACTTGGTCTCACAGGTGGTCATTCGGAAGATATGGCGTATTATGGACCGTATACCAATCCATTGCATGCATACCGAAAAGGGCTGAATAAATCATTTCGAGTACACTTACTAAGGCATCACCATGTATTTGCAGATATGACCCATGAAACAGGAGATGACTTCCTGTCATTCGGATGTATGAAGATTTTTATGGACGGGTCTCTAGGCGGCCGCACAGCTTGGTTGAGCAACCCATATAGCGATAGTGAGGATACTCACGGTGTCGCTATTCATACAAAAGAAGAATTAATCGAGATGGTTAAGCTAGCTCGTCAACATGAAGCTGGCATTGCAGTCCATGTGATTGGTGACCGAGCAACTGAAGAAATTGTTGAACTGCTTGAGCAATTTCCTGCCCCTCAACAGGCGCTTGACCGTTTGATTCATGTAAATGTGCTCTCAGAACATTTAATCAAACGAATTGCAAAGCTACGTGTTATGTGTGATATTCAACCGATGTTTGTCCCTTCTGATTTTCCGTGGGTAAAAGATCGACTAGGAGAAGAACGTCTTACCTATTCGTATGCGTGGCGTACGCTGTTAGACAACTCCATTGGTTTAGCTGGAGGTTCAGACGCACCTATTGAAACTGCAGACCCTCTTCTTGGGATCCAAGCGGCTATTAACAACCCATATTTACCTGATCAAGAATTAACACCTTTTGAAGCGGTGCGTTTATACACGACAAACGCAGCAGAAATCGCGATGCAGGAAGCACGATTCGGAAAGATTGCCCCAGGATTTGAAGCAGATTTCACAGTCGTTTCCGACGAAATAACAAAAGAGTCGATCGTTCATTGCACAATTGAAGCGACAATTGTAAATGGAGAATTGGTTTACAGAAAGGAATTGTAATATGTGTTCTCTAGGAATAGATGCAGGGGGAACCTTGGTCAAGATTGCCTATTGGCAAAAAGACGAGATTGAGACCATTAATTTCCCTGCAACTCGTTTTGATTTAGTTAAAGAATGGATTGGCAAATCTAACGAGAAGCTTCAAATATGTATGACTGGCGGAAGAGCGAAACAACTTGAGACATATTTAGGATCTGAAAACTACCACTATGTTGTGGAGTTTGATGCAACCGTACAAGGTGTTCTTTACCAGTTAAAAAAACAAAACTTACAAATAGAAAAAACCATCATTACAAACATTGGAACTGGAACGTCTATCCATTATTTATCTGGCACCACACACGAAAGGTTAGCTGGAACTGGGATCGGAGGAGGGACTTTGCTTGGCCTAAGTAAAATCCTGATTGGAACTGATCAGTTCGAAGAAATCGTGAAAAAGAGTGAGCAAGGTTCTCGAAAATGGATCGATGTCCGCGTAGAGGACATTTATCAAAACAACCAGCTTCCTATCAAAGGTTCACTGACAGCAAGTAATTTCGGAGCTCTATTAACAGCTGAACAAGGCGTAAATGATGAAAATGACTACGTGGCCGGGATACAAGGAATGATAGGTGAAGTGATTTCTTCACTTGCCATTCAAGCTGCCGATACAAAAGGGTGTACCGATATTATTTACATCGGTACGACTTTAGAAGAGAATGAAATGCTCCAAAATGTTATAGCGTCCTATACAATTTTAAAGGAGAAGAACCCCCTGTTTTTGCCTCAACATGGCTATAGTGGGGCAATTGGAGCTCTTTTGACAATTTGATCATTCTATTTGCATTCTCTCCCAGCTCATGGTATATTGTAATAGAATTATTTTTGTTCGGAGCGTTAGTAGGTGGCAACACTTTTACTATAGTGTTGAGCAAGGATAGTAACAAAAGTGCACACACAGTGCATGAGGAGGATACACACATGGAACAAGGTAAAGTAAAATGGTTTAACTCAGAAAAAGGATTCGGATTCATCGAGCGCGAAGGCGGAGACGACGTATTCGTTCACTTCTCAGCTATCCAAGGCGAAGGTTTCAAAACTCTTGACGAAGGTCAAGACGTAACTTTCGAAATCGAGCAAGGTCAACGTGGCCTACAAGCTACTAACGTAGTTAAAGCTTAATTCTAAACTTTCAAAGGACCTCTTCGGGGGTCTTTTTTTATGTCTAGATGTGGAGCCGACTGGTCAGAAATTGTGCAAGAAGCCAGCGTGAGCTGTGAAGCGCATTTTGTTTCATAGATTGCGATGGCTTCTTGCGGGATTTCTAGGAGGAGGAACTCGATATTGGAAACTGCCACTCGGGATTTGTGCCCTGAGCGGCCATTTTTATGCCCTACGAAGATGTTTTTGTGCCTCGATTGGTCCGTTTTGTGCCCTCAAAACCGCCATTTGTGCCCTGAGTCATGTTATGGAAACTAATTCCTAGCGAGCCCACAGATATTTAACGCACTTCTCAGCTTTCACTTCCTCAAAGCCTCCGTCGCCATTCGATGCGCCGCCCGGTTCTCTTTGTCTGGAATCCATTTTACAAAGAACATCGGAATGCCATCAAGTAACGAATAAATTTCATCCAAAATCGGTTTAAATGTAGGGTTTTTCGTGTAATTACGTTCAACTGCATCAGCCACGATTTTAGAATCGACTCGAATCGATAAAATATCAGGCTGGAGAGGGAGGACGTGTCGAATTCCTTCTCGCAGTGCAATGAATTCAGCTTCGTGATTTGAGCATACGCCAATCTTCTCTGCGTGGTATCCTTCGCTTCCGTTTCCTTTCCAAAATACCCCTATGGCACTTTCTCCTGGGTTTCCACGCGTAGCTGCATCTGTGTACAATTCAATCATTCTCTAGTTCCTTCCCTTGCAACTGACTTCAAAAAACGATTATACTACTACAATAGATAAGGTGGGATAAACGTGTTAACACAACAAATTACAAATGAAATAGATCGTTTGCTTTCTGTCTACTGTGAAGAATGTCCAATTAAACACGATCTTCGTTCACGACAAGGAAAAACAGCGGCACATCAATTTTGTATTTCCGGCTGTTCTGTAGGAAAACAATTGAAAGAAATCGGACAAAAACTATATCAAAACACATAAAAAAACCCGCGCAAGTATGCGAGGGAGAAGATTGTCTATTCATCTAGGATCACATGAACATCTGCTGCCTGTGGTCCACGATTTCCTTCTACAGTACGATAATGCACTTTTTGACCTTCTTCTAACGTACGAAATCCTTCACCATGGATACCTGTAAAATGAACAAATACATCTTCACCATCGTTTGACTCAATAAATCCGTAGCCTTTTTCTGCATTAAACCATTTTACTTGTCCTTGTTGCATTGTACGGGGACCCCCTTCGTTAGAAAAATCAGATAATTACTAGCTAAACTATACAGGATTCGACCTCATCCGTCAATTTGAAAGGGGAACACACCATGTGGAGTGAATTACGTCCTTACTTAGTGGACTATTATAATCAGTTTGATGCAAGCCACGACATGGCCCATATAGACCGGGTCTATGAAAATGCTAGGCGTATACTTGAAAATTACAAAGAAGCGAACCACCGAATTGTTACGCTTGCAGTAGGGTTACATGATGTTGAAGATAAAAAATATAAAAATGATAGAAGTGCAGATTTCATGCAATCTATCTTTACAACGTTTTCTGTGACAGAAGAAGAACAGAAAATCATCCGCTCACTCATTGACCAAGTTTCCTTTAGTGGCGGGTTAACAGCAACTTCATTAGAAGCGAAGATTGTGCAAGACGCTGACCGTATAGATGCTATTGGGGCAATCGGCATAGCACGTACATTTGCATTTGGTGGTGCGAAAGATCGCAGTCTATACAATCACAAAGAAGTTGAGGAAGTAGTATCTGGTGCTAAAATTGACAACGGTTCATCCGTTACTCACTTCTATGAAAAGTTATTGAAGCTAAAAGATAAAATGAATACAGAAAAAGCAAAAGAGATTGCCGAGGAACGTCACCGATTTATGGAAGCGTTTCTTGAGCAACTTTACAACGAATTAGGAGAATCTCCATGTCGCAATTAATTATTCAAAACTTAACAAAAACGGTTGGAGAAAAGACCCTCTTCAAAAACATTGAATTTACAATCACAAAAGGTGAAAAGATTGGTCTCGTTGGAAAAAATGGTAGTGGGAAGTCTACACTACTGCAAATCATTGAAGGTTCTATTGATGCTGATTCATTACATAAAGACCATCCGAATCACTATTCAATTAGCTATCTAGCTCAAGCACCGGATCTAGACCCTACAAAATCAGTGCTAGAAACGATGTTTATCAGTGACTTAGCTATCGTAGCACTTAATAGAAACTACGAACGTATTCGTAAGCAAGCTGAACAAGAACCAAACAACATGAAATTCGTAGAAGAGCTTGTTTCCATTCAAGAGAAAATGGAAGACGGCGGTTGGGATCTCAATACGGCAGCAAAACAAGCGCTTACGAAGCTCGGGATTACAGACTTCGAAAAACCTGTTGGTCAATTATCTGGTGGCCAACAAAAACGGGTTGCCTTAGCTCGGGCATTAATTGAACCACATGATTTACTTTTACTTGATGAGCCTACGAACCATTTAGATGTTGAATCGACGATTGCGTTAGAGGATCTAGTGAAAGCGTATGACGGTGCTGTTTTGTTTGTAACGCACGACCGTCTGTTTCTTGATGCAGTGTCCACTACAATTTACGAAATCGATCAGCTGACGGTTTATAACTATAAAGGCAATTACGAGCAATTCCTTGAAAGCAAAGCGATTCGCTATGAGCAACAACAAGCAGAACAATCCAAACTTCAAAATCTATATCGGAATGAACTCAAATGGGTTCGGCGCGGGGCCAAGGCTCGGACGACGAAACAAAAGGCACGACTAGATCGTTTTGAAGACATTAAAGATCGTGCTTTACTAAAAAACAACGAACAAGATTTCGATGTCAATCTTGCAACGAGCCGACTTGGCAAAAAAGTAATGGAAGGTCATGCACTTGGAATGGCGTTTGAAGACAAACGACTTTTTGATGATTTTTCATTCATTCTTCAAAATAAAGACCGTATTGGGATTGTCGGAGAAAATGGCGCAGGTAAGACTACGTTATTGTCCATAATAGCGGGAATTATACAACCTACTAGTGGAACTCTAGAAGTCGGGCAAACCGTTCGAATTGGATACTTTAGTCAAGAGCTTCCGAAGTTTGATGAGAATCAACGGGTGCTCCATTATATTACAGAAGATTCAAACTCTATTAAAACTTCTAGTGGCGAACGTCTAAGTGCCGTTCAAATGTTAGAGCGCTTTTTATTTCCGACATCTATGCACGGGACACCGATTTATAAATTATCCGGTGGCGAGAAAAAACGCTTATATTTACTCAAACTTTTGATACAGCAACCAAACGTATTAATTTTAGATGAACCGACAAATGATTTAGACTTAGATACTTTAGCGGTACTTGAGGATTATTTGGACAGCTTTGCTGGTGTTGTATTGGTAGTCTCACATGACCGTTACTTCATTGACCGCGTAACGACAAAATTATGGGCGCTTGAAAATCAAGCAGTAGTAGTGACACTAGACAGCTTTGCAGAATACTTGGAACAAAAACGTGAACTGGCGAAAATAGAGAAACAAGTCGTTACACCAAAACAAGTGGCTGAAGAGCCAAAACCAAAAAAGAAACGCATGAGTTATCAAGAAAAGAAAGAGTGGGAAACGATTGAAGATCAGATTGCACTTCTTGAAGAAAAAATCGCTGCCAGTCAATCTATCATCGATTCCGCGGGCTCTGATTACGAAAAAATCCGCGTAGCATCCATTGATTTAGAAGCGAATGAGGCTTTGCTTGAAGAAAAGATGGAACGGTGGGCATATTTAGAAGAAATGGCTTCATCATGATACACTACTTACAGAAGGAGTGATTCTATGAAAATCATCACAATCGAGCCAACACCAAGTCCGAACTCCATGAAAATTGTTGTGGACCAGGAATTGGCATTCGGAACTAGCCATAACTATAGAGAAGGTCAACTCGACGATGCTCCAGAAATCATTGCATCACTGTTTTCTTTAGAAGGAATTAAAGGGATTTATCATGTGGCTGACTTTATGGCAGTAGAAAAACATCCAAAAGCGAGTTGGGATACACTTGTCCCTCAAATCGAACAAGTATTTGGGAAGGAACAAGTCTCAGAGACGCAAACGGAATCTGCTACAGATTCATTCGGTGAAGTGCGTGTGCACGTGCAAGATTATCATGGCATTCCACTTCAAGTGAAAGTGTTTGATTCACAAAATGAACAGCGCTTTGCACTTCCAGACCGCTTTATGGAAACATTTAATCAACGGATTCAAGACGACGAGAATTATATCTTGCAGAGAAAATGGATAGACTATGGCGTACGATACGGGGAGTTCGAAGAAATTGCAAACCAAGTGATTGCTGAACTCGATGCTGCTTTTACGACAGAAAGACTCACACAACTCAGCTCTCCAGAATCCAGTGCGGAAACAGAGTGGAAGAATACGCGCCATCCTGTTAGCCTTGAAGACTTTCAACATCCAGACTGGGAAGTCCGCTATCAATTACTTGACCGCTTGACTCATCCGACTCTTGATGATTTGCCGCTTCTCGCACTTGCTTTAAAAGATGAAAAGGTATCCATTCGCCGCTTGGCAGTTATTTATCTTGGTATTTTGGAAGATAAGATGGTCATTCCACATTTGACCATTGCGTTACATGATAAAAATGCTTCCATTCGTCGTACAGCAGGAGATACGATGAGCGACCTTGGGTACGAAGAGTTTGCACAAGCAATGGCCGAGGCTTTAGCAGATAAAAATAAATTAGTTCGCTGGCGTGCTGCGATGTTCTTCTACGAAGTAGGTACTAAAGAACATATCGACGTACTGAAAAAAGCACAAGATGATTCTGAATATGAAGTACGTCTTCAAGTGAAGATGGCTTTAGCTCGAATCGAGCAGGGAGAAGAAGCAAAAGGCTCTGTTTGGAAGCAAATGAATATGGCACGTGCAATTAAGGAGGACTAAACATGAATGCTTATGAAGAATATATGAAACAAATTGTTGCACCAATGCGCCAAGAACTCGTTGGACATGGTTTTAAAGAATTGACAACAGAAGATGCTGTGAGGGAACATATGCAAACTGCTGAAGGGTTATCACTTGTTGTCATCAACTCTGTTTGTGGGTGCGCAGCAGGTCTTGCACGTCCTGCAGCCATTGAGGCTGTAGAGACAACAACAGCGAAACCCGATCACTTAGTAACGGTGTTTGCTGGACAAGATCAAGAAGCAACGGAAACTATGCGCGGTTACTTTGAAGATGTACCTCCGAGTTCGCCGTCGATGGCATTTTGGAAAGATGGCAAACTTGCGTATTTCATTCCGCGTGAACAGATTGAGAACTTTCCAAAAGAAGCGATTGTCGATCACATTCAAGGTGTGCTTGAGCAATTACAAGGTCAATGAATGTAGCAGTCACTACTTCATTAAAACTGAAGCAGGATGAACAACAAATGGCCATGCAATTTGCCCATTTTCATGCGATGGATTTTCTACCTAGAAACGGAAAGTCTCTGAAAAACTATTTTGAGCCCTACGACATTGTCTATATTTACACGTCTACAGGTATTGAGGCGGTCAAACCTACTGGAGAGAGGTATAAATACCATCCAGGAACGGCAATGTTTCGGTATAAGCGATGGATCGCTGGAGAACAAGAACCTTTGCTTCGTGCGCTAAATCTAGTGAAAGGTGATTCATTTTTGGATTGCACGATAGGTTTCGGAGCGGATGCACTGATGGCGAGTGTGGATCTTGGGGATTCAGGAATCATCGTCGGACTTGAAAAATCAGAAGTCCTTGCGTTTCTCATGAAAGTAAGTCAACAATTCACTAACTTTGAAAGTGAAGAGCTGCAACAAGCGTTCAGGCGTATAGAAATTGTACAGCAAGATGCTGTAGACTATCTGCGGAATCAACCGGATAACTCATATGATGTCGTGTACATGGATCCACTGTTTGAGACTGCTATTGAAGAGTCGACTAACTTTACAACGCATAAGCAATTTGCAGTACGTGATCAGCTGACGGATGAATGGGTCAGGGAGGCAATTCGAGTGTGCCGAAAACGAGCGGTCATTAAAGCACATTATACGAGTGAACTGTTTGAAAAATATGGTTTTCACCAATTGAAAAGAAAAAGCGCAAAATTTCATTTTGGCGTTCGTAACAAAAAAGACCTATGCGAGTAATAATCGCGTAGGTCTTTTTCAATCAATGCGTGAAATTTAATGAAGTTAAGTATCCAAGTAATAATAAATATCCGATACCAATCGCAAGTCCTAAGCTCATGAGATAATCTCTCCTTTAGAATAAAAGTGTTTTTGTTACATGTCATTGTTTCTTATTGTACAATGAAATCAGAAAAGAATGAAGCCTTAGTCATTTATTCAATGAAAAGTTGTTTCAAAAATGTTACGGATGGAAGTGAATGTGTTGTCAGGATTTATTAAAAAGTTTTTAGCCGCTTTAGTCGCTGTAGTCACATTTGGTGTCATTACACCATCGCATGAGATCTGGAATTCCGTATTTGAAATCGAAGAAAACCAATTTACTGAAACCCATGCAGAGGAACGGGTACTGGATATTGGGCGACTCATTGATGAGGCGCGTGAACAGAGTGATGTGAAATTTGGTTCAAAAATTCAACCACGCATTCAGCAACGCTACGAAGCGGAAATCTTCCCATTTTATAAGCAAAAGATAGAAGAATATGCCACGGCATCTTCTGCAATTTCGCATAAGCCTTCCGGTGATTACGGCGAAAAAATTTTCCACTTGTATGATCAGGACACAAATGCTGATATTTTACGTGCGCATGTACGTGTTGAAAAACGACCATTGGAAGGCTATTACTTTACATTCCATTACCATACACATGATGATCAATTTGCAAAACATCAAGATATCGGAGAAATTTATTGGTCGAAGAATACGCCACCAAAATGGTTATCTTAGAGGAGTGTCATAATGAAACAATATCATGAATTATGTGAATACATATTGAAAAACGGTGAACGACGAGAAGACCGAACAGGAGTCGGCACTATCGGAGTTTTTGGATATCAGATGCGCTTTAATTTAGCGGAGGGGTTTCCGTTACTGACTACAAAGCATACTTCATTTAAATTAATTGTCTCAGAGCTTTTATGGTTCTTACATGGAGATACGAATATTCAAACACTCGTGCGTCAAAACAATAATATTTGGAATGAGTGGGCATTTGAACAATGGATTTCAAGTGAAGAGTATAATGGACCAAATATGACGGACTTTGGTTTACGTGCCTCAAAAGATCCTGATTTCAAAATTCTGTACGACCGAGAAATGAAAGCTTTCATCGAACGCATCAAAACGGATGACGACTTTGCGAAGAAATATGGTGAATTGGGGCCGGTATATGGGAGACAATGGCGCTCGTGGGAAACTAAAGATGGTGGTAGTGTAGACCAGATTCAAACTGTCATTGAATCCATTAAAAACTCACCGCATTCACGCCGACACATCGTCACTGCATGGAATCCTGCAGAAGTAGATGAGATGGCATTACCACCTTGTCATTCATTCATGCAATTTTATGTGCAAGGTAATAAACTGAGTTGTCAATTGTACCAGCGCAGTGCGGATGTTTTCTTAGGCGTTCCATTCAACATAGCATCGTATGCATTACTTGTTCATTTGATTGCAAAGGAGACTGGTCTTGAAGCTGGCGATTTCGTGCACACGTTTGGTGATGCACATCTTTATAGCAATCATCTCGACCAAGTCAATGAGTTGTTGGCACGAGAGCCAAAACCACTTCCAACGATCACACTACGCGATATCTCAATTTTTGATATGAAAACAGACGATATTCAACTGATTGGATACGAATCACACCCTCGTATTCACGCGGAAATTGCTGTATAGGGGGAATTTGATGATTACATTTATAGTGGCACATGACGAGAAACATGTAATTGGCCATAACAATGAGATGCCTTGGCATATTCCAGAAGACTTGAAGTACTTCAAAGAAAATACACTCGGTCGTCCTGTCATAATGGGACGCAATACATTCGAATCAATTGGACGTCCACTTCCAGGGCGGGATAACATCGTCATGACACGAAATAAAGAGTTTTCTGCGGAGGGTGTTAAGATTGTCCATACATTTGAAGAAGCCTTGTTGTATGGACAATCGCTTCATGAGGAAGTAGTAGTTATAGGTGGAGCGAAGGTGTTTACAGAGTACCTCGACTACGCAGATCGCTTACTTATCACTGAAATTCATAAGCAGTACGTAGGAGATGCTTTTTTTCCGGAATACAATGACTTCATCCTCGAATGGGAGTCCCCAAAACACACTTCTAAATCTGGCGTAGATTTCACATACAAACGCTACAGAAGAAAGGCCCGTGAATAAGTTGTTAAGAAGCATCGTAACGTATAGTTATATTATCGGGTACATCCCAACCCAATTGAACACGCTAAAAAAATTGAGGAAACGTAAAGCGGAATTAACGACTGCAGAGTACGATCAAGCAGTCTTTGAAACGCCTCAGCGATGGTCTCAAAACATTCTTAAAAAGGCGGGTGCAACAGCTCACCTTACTGGGAAAGAAAATTTACAAGAGGGACCTGTCCTTTTTGTTGCAAACCATGAGGGGAATTTCGATATTCCGGTATTGATTGCCACTGTACCAAAACCATTTGGGTTTCTTTCTAAAGTAGAAGTGAAAAAAATACCTTTTATTGCAGATTGGATGGATGAACTCAATTGTGTTTTTATCGATCGCTCGAATCGACGCAGTGCACTCAACTCCATTTCAGACAGTGTTGAAAGTCTAAAAGCGGGTCACTCTTTATTGTTGTTCCCAGAAGGCGCACGTTCGAAAGGGAATGAGATGAAAGAGTTTAAAACAGGATTTGTTCGAATCGCAGCTAAGGCTCAAGTGCCGATCATTCCAATTGCAATCGTTGGTACGTCTCGATTGATGGAGCAAAATGAAAATAAAATAACTCCAGCAGAGGTGTTTGTGAAAATTTTACCTGCTGTTTATCAACAACAAGACGAGTCGACGGACACATTTAAAGAGCGGGTCGAACGTCTAATACAGGATGCACGCTCAGACTTACAGGGGGAATCAAGATGACGACAATTAAAATTGTAACGGATTCAACAGCTGAACTGACGCAAGATGTTTTCGAACAATTAGGAATAACTGTCGTGCCATTGACCATTCATGTGGATGGTCAGGATTATTTAGACGGTGTAACACTGTCTGCTGAAGAATTCATTAGTAAAATGAAACAATCGAAAGAGTTACCAAAATCTTCTCAACCTTCTGCAGGTACCTTCACTGAAATTTATGATGAACTTGGAAAAGACGGGTCTGAAATTCTGTCAATCCATATGACAGGTGGGATGAGCGGGACAGTTAAATCTGCTGAATCTGCTGCTAGCATTACATCTTCGAATGTCACTGTAGTTGACTCACGATTCATCTCACACGCACTTGCATTTCAAGTGAAAGAAGCAGCTCGTCTGGCTCAACAAGGCAAATCAATGGGTGAGATTTTACGTCATCTCGACCGTGTTCGTGAAAATACACGCCTGTTCGTAGTAGTCGATACACTTGATAACCTTGTGAAAGGTGGGCGGATTGGAAAAGGACGAGCAATGCTTGGCTCTTTACTCTCAATTAAACCAATCGCTTCACTAGCAGGAGGAGAGTACACACCAGTAGCTAAAGCGAGAAGTTACAAACAAGTCATTACGTACTTAATGAATGAATTTACTAAAGATTCAGCTGCCAAACGTGTAAAAGCTGTTGGGATTGCACAAGCTGACGGGTATCAAATGGCTACTCCACTAAAAGAAGCAATTGAAGCGACAGGATTTAAAGACGTGAAACTGTCCTTTACTACGCCTGTAATTTCTACCCATACAGGTCCTGGTGCAATTGGATTTATGTATTTGTTGGAAGGGTAAGCAGTTGAAAAAATTAGCATTTGTTGCATTGGTAGTTGTTGTCGTTATAAGTGGATGTAGCAGTTTTGTAATCAAGCCTGTTTTTCAGGTGAAAGACCGTGAGGAACCTGTTCGCTATCAGGTTCCTTATAATGTCTTTCCTGATAATTTGTTATTTCTCGGACTTGGCGATTCGTTAACAGTTGGAATCGGTGATGAGTTAAAGAAAGATGGGTACGTTGGACGTATTCGAAATGAATTCTTGACAAGTGAGCAAATCGACCGAGTTGAATTGATCAATACAGCGAAACGTGGACGACGAAGTGATCAGTTGTTAACCCTTCTATCAAGCGGGAGTCTCGATAAAGAAATTCAAGAAGCAAGTCATATTTTCTTATCTATTGGTGGAAATGATGTCATGAAAGTAATTAAACGTGACTTGTTCTCACTTCAGTTAGAGGCATTCGAAGAAGAACGAGAACTATATGAGACACGGTACTATCATATCCTGGATTATATACGAGCGATTAACCCACAGGCCCCTATTGTTGCACTTGGCTTGTATAATCCGTTCTCATTAATTACAGTAGAGTCACAAGAAGTAGAATCTATAGTCGTGGATTGGAATACGGCGATGGAAGCTACTTTGGGCGACTTCCAATCAACCTGTTTTGTACCCGTACAAGACCTTTTTTATACCAACGCAAATTTGGTGTATCACACAGATTTCTTCCATCCGAATGGACAAGGCTATGATTTAATCGCCAATCGGATGCTCCGTACAATGGAAAGCTGTGGTTTCATAGAGCAATCAGATGGGGAACTGTATGTAAATGGGGGCTGATAACTTTGAATAAATGGAAAATCGCATTTCTTGGACTTGTACTTTTGCTAGTAATTGCAATCGTTTATGTGGGAAGTTTACTGACTGGAACGTCTGAAAGCTATACACTTACTGACAGACCAGACCCTGCAGAAGGAGGTCAATTGTTTGTCGAGACATCCAAACAAGACTTTGAAAAGCTTGCGAACAAATACATTCAAGAAGCAGTTCGTGACCAGCCAATCCCATTACAATTGGTTGTGGAGGATAAAATTGCTTTGACTTCTGAACTCACCGTTTTTAGTTTAACGATTCCAGTTCAGATGTATTTTGATCCGGTTGTACTTGAGGATGGCAATATTCAACTTGTGCAAAATCAAGTAGATATAGGTCAACTATCGATTCCTCCTGAAGAAATCTTAAAATTATTGCGCAGTTCAATTGATTTACCAAACTGGATGATCGTAAGTCCAGCAGATGAGTCAGTCTTTATAGATTTAGGTGGATTACCGATTGATGGGGACTTAGATATTCGGGCTCAAGAAATTGACTTGGAGAATGATGAAATTATACTCTCCGTGACTGTTCCAACAGATCAATGACAGGGAGGTTTTAAAGATGGAAAAAGCAACTTTCGCAGGTGGCTGTTTTTGGTGTATGGTCAAACCTTTTGATTCGTATGATGGAATTGAAAAAGTAGTGTCTGGATACACGGGTGGCCATGTTGAGAATCCTACGTATGAACAAGTTTGTTCCGAGACAACAGGTCATTATGAGGCGGTACAGATCACCTTTGATCCAACGAAATTCAGTTATGAACAACTTGTCGAAATCTATTTTCAAAATGTTGACCCATTTGATGCTGGAGGCCAATTTTTTGATAGAGGAAAATCCTATCAAACGGCGATTTTTTATCATGATGCGGACCAAAAAGAAGTAGCTGAAAAAGTTATGAAACGACTTGAATCCGATGTCTTCACAAAAAAAGTAGCTGTTGAGCTACTCCCAGCTAAACCTTTTTACGAAGCAGAAGAGTACCACCAAGATTACTACAAAAAAAATAGTGGCCATTACGAGCGCTACTTTACTGGCTCCGGACGTAAAAACTTTGTTGAACAGTTAAGGAGGAATTATTTTGAAGGATAATCTACGTGAAAAATTAACGCCTATGCAGTACCATGTCACGCAAGAAAATGGAACAGAGCCACCGTATCAAGGTGAATACGATCAACACTTCCATGAAGGAATTTATGTGGACATCGTTTCTGGAAAACCATTATTTCACTCGAATGATAAATACGATGCAGGGTGTGGGTGGCCAAGTTTTACAAAACCAATCGATGCGCCTGAAATTGTAGAAGAATTTGATGACAGTTTTGGTATGCGTCGTGTAGAAGTGCGCAGTAAGACGGCGGACTCGCATTTAGGACACGTATTCCCAGACGGACCAAAAGAGTCTACTGGCTTACGTTATTGCATCAATTCAGCAGCTCTTCGTTTCGTTCCAAAGGAAGATTTAGAAAAAGAAGGATATGGCGAATATTTGTCTACCTTCAAGTAAAGAGGTGGACTTATGAGAGATACATTCTATCAATTTGTGTTGAGACATAGAGGCGGTTCAGCATCAAATCCAAAACATCGATTTGCTGAGCGTGTGTTTGAACTTCATGACTTCCCTAAAAATACAAACGACTTTTATGAACTGTCTACTTATATTGAGATGCAAGCAGATGATGCGATTCCTGCTTCTATTTTTGATGAGTTATGGGAAGAATATAAAACGAAGTAATAACATGAATTGCATTCAGTCGCTAAACTATGTATCATAAATTTATACGTTAAAGAAATGAGGTTACATGATGAGTGTTCATATCAGTGCTAAAAAAGGTGAAATTGCAGATACAATTTTACTTCCAGGAGATCCATTACGTGCAAAATACATTGCAGAGACATTTTTAGAAGATGTCGTTCAATATAATGAAGTTCGTAACATGTTTGGATACACAGGAACTTATAAAGGGAAACGCATTTCTGTACAAGGAACTGGGATGGGTGTTCCATCGATTGCAATTTACGTTACAGAATTAATGCAAGAGTATGATGTGCAAAAATTAATTCGTGTAGGTACATGTGGAGCCATCCAAAAAGATGTAAAAGTACGTGACGTAATCATTGGTCAAAGTGCTTCAACTGATTCTTCATTAAACAAAGTTCTTTTAAACGACCTTGCTTATGCACCAACTGCAGATTTTGATCTTCTGTACAAAGCATATGAAGCGGGTAAGGCAGCTGGACTTAACCTACGTGTAGGAAACATTTTCACGGCTGACCTATTCTACAATGATGAAGCAGACTATAAAAAATGGGCTGACTATGGCATCTTAGCAGTTGAAATGGAATCTGCAGCTCTTTATACACTTGCAGCTAAATTCAACCGTCAAGCGTTGTCAATCTTAACTGTAAGTGACCACATCTTAACAGGTGAGGCAACATCTTCAGAAGAACGCCAAACTACATTTAACGACATGATTGTTGTCGCATTAGAAGCAGCTATTCAAGAATAAAATGTTCTAGGGCGCTATGCCCTGGCACCATTTTTAGACTGTCGACATGGACGACAGTCTTTATTAATGAGGTGAGAAAATGGACCAACAGCCTGAAACGAAGCCTGAACAACCACCAGTTCGCCGAGCTTTTCGGATCAACCCATTTATATTCGTCATCGTATTGTTCCTAACAGCTATTGCTTCTGCAGGAGTGACTATGCTCGCCCTAACAACGGGTGATGAAAAGGTGGCAGAAGTCATTCAGCCAACAGAACGACAAGAGTTTTCACGACTCTATGATGTGTATGATCAACTACGCGAACAGTATTATACAGATTTTGATCAAGAGGAACTTGTAAATGGTGCCATCAATGGTATGGTTGATGCACTTGGGGATCCATACTCCGATTATTTGAATCAAGAAGAGGCTGCACAATTTGATGAGAGTATCTCTTCAAGCTTCCAAGGAATTGGTGCTGAGATTCAAGAGCAAAACGGTGTTATCACAGTTGTTTCACCAATTAAAAACTCTCCAGCTGAGCGTGCAGGAATTATGCCGAATGATAAAATTCTTTCAGTCGATGGAGAAGACATTCGCGGATTTAGTGCTTCAGAAGCTGTTCTTCTCATTCGAGGAGAAAAAGGATCAGAGGTCACACTTACGATTCAACGTGGGGAAGCTGAACCAATTGAAGTAACAATCACTCGTGATGATATTCCGATAGAAACGGTTTATACGGAGATGTTGGACGGCAACGTCGCTCATATTTCAATTTCTAGTTTCTCTCATGACACATATCAGGAATTACTAGATGCACTCGATGAGATGGAAGCACAAGGAATGGAAAAATTACTTCTTGATGTCCGTCAAAATCCAGGTGGCTTATTGAACGTTGCTGTTGATATTGCTTCTTTATTTGTAGAAGAAGGTCAACCGGTATTGCAAATTGAGCAACAAGGTGAAGCTACGATTCTACCTGCAGTAGAAGCAGAACGTGTAACAGTGCCAACTGCTGTCATTATCGACGGAGGTAGTGCTTCAGCATCTGAGATTATTGCAGCTGCACTTAGCGAATCTGCTGATATTCCAGTTGTAGGTCTTCCTTCTTTCGGTAAAGGTACTGTGCAGAGTGTTGAAGATTTAGCGGATGGTTCGAATATTAAGTTAACAACTGCAAAATGGTTAACTCCAGAAGGTAATTGGATTCACGAGGAAGGTGTTCAACCCGATGAAGTGGTGGAATATCCTGACTATGCATCTCTTGCGCCATTAGATCCTGCAGTTGAATTGTCTCTTGACCTTCAGTCAGAACAAGTCGGTGTTTTGAAACAATTTATGACAGCACTTGGCTATTCGGTAGATGAAGAAGAAATGCGTTTTGATGAGCAACTCGAAACGGCTGTCGAAGAATTCCAACAAGAGAACGAATTGGAAGTGACGGGTGTAGTATCTGGTGATACCACACTTGCAATTATGGATGCTGTTCGTGAAAAACTTCGTACAGAAGATCCACAACTTTTACGAGCTATTGAAGTGCTTGATCAAGCAGCAGAATAAAACAGAAAGGACTGACTACGTGTAGTCAGTCCCTTTTTTTACAGGAGGGTTTTTAATGAAAGATGTCTATCTATTAAGTGGCTTTTTAGGGAGTGGTAAAACTACACTCCTCGTGAAGTGGCTGACACATCTTAAGCAACTTGGCTTGAAGCCTGCAGTCATTATGAATGAACTAGGAGCACTTGGATTTGATAGTGACGCAGTTGAGGAGGACGTGCCGCTTCGTGAATTATTAGAAGGATGTATTTGTTGTTCACCAGCAGAAAAAACAGAGGCACAAATACAACAAATTTTACATCAAGAAGAATTTGATGTTCTGCTAATTGAAACGACAGGTGCAGCACATCCAGTTGCCTCCTTAGATGTGATTTTATCTCCTTTATTTGCTGACCACTTTGACTTTAAAGGAATTGTGACAGTGGTGGATGCGGTTCGATTTTTAGAACGTGATAAATTGCTAATACAAACAAAGGCCTTATTCTTTGAGCAAATCAAACATGGTCACTTGCTTGTATTAAATAAAGTAGATGTAGTAGATTCAGAAGAACTGGAGGAGGTTCAATTTTCACTCAGTCAATTAAACGCAAAAGCAAAGATTGTTCCGACTACATACAGTACAGTTGATTTTTCACAACTCCAGCATTTAGCACCTTCCTTATCCGCACATGAGCCGATGCGTGTCGGAATGGAGTTAACCTTAGGGACGCGACTAGAAGTACTTTCTTCTTCGTTTCCGCAGTATGCAGTGGAAGAGTGGATTCAATCTCTACCAGAAACGGTTTACCGAGTGAAGGGGTATATTCAATTGCCTTCAACTTCTAAGCCTCATTTATTTCAATATGCATATGGAATGACACAGTGGATGCAAGAAGATGTGAATGTGAAAACACAACTTGTCGTTATCGGCGAAAATTTAACCGCCTGTCCAACGTTAGAAACCTATCAAGTACTTTCCACATTGAAGAAAATTTATCCCGAACGTGAACGCTTAACCAGCCTTTCAACAGCAAGTGACATCGATCAAGTGATTGATGATGAGTTGTTGGATGTCCAAACACACCCACGCACACGCCAAACATTGGAACAAAAAAATGAACAACTGCGTCAAAAAGTAACATTGCTGGATTGCTCAAAATGGGAAGAAGAGTACTTTTTACGTAAAGTCACTGAAAGGTTTAACGAACTGTCAACACGTTTTGCGCAGTAACAATTGTTTTCTTTTCCAGTATGAATTTAGTAATTGAACCAACCTTTGAGGTGAAAATAAATGACTCGGGCATTATGGATTAAAAAAGCACAGCCAATTAGGCTTGTGCTTTTTTACGTGCATACGTTTTTTGAACAATAAGCAATCGTATAGACAGAGTAATCGCTCCAACTGTCAATCCTGCAATTAATCCGACCCAATATCCATACTGTACGAGTGAAGTGGTAGTTGCTAAGTAGTACCCAAGTGGTAAGCCGATGACCCAGTACGAGATAATCGCCATAATGAATGTGATTTTAACGTCTTTGTATCCACGGAGTGCTCCTTGCACAGGTGCTTGGATAGCATCTGATAATTGAAATAAAGCTGCAAATAGTAAAAATTGAACAGCATACCCTACTACGACAGCATCATCTGTATAGAACGTCGAAATTTGCTCGCGGAAAAAGAACAAAATAGATGCTGAAACAAAACTTACAGCTATGGCTAAAAGGACGGATAGCCATGCATAATGAGAGGCTTCAGTAAACTTCTTCGCGCCAACAGATTGACCTACAACAATGGTAGCTCCCATGGCAATAGATAGTGGAATCATATAAAGCAGTGAAGTAAAGTTTAATGCAATCTGGTGGGCAGACAATATTTCAGTTGTATAATTTGTCATCATTAATGTAATTGCTGAGAAAATTGTTGTTTCAGCAAAGATGGATAGACCAATCGGTACGCCCATTGCGATAATAGTCCAGATCCGCTTCATTTGAATTCCCGAGAACCCACTGAAAATCTGATACTCTTTGATTGAGGGAAGTGTAGCGATCAATCCGATTGTTATAAACAAGACAACCCAATAAGTGAGTGCTGAGGCCAGTGCAGCCCCTTGACCACCTAACTCCGGGGCACCGAACTTCCCGAAGATAAAGAGATAATTCAGAAATACATTAATTGGGGCAGATAACAAAGTGATGAACATCGTAATTCGTGTAAGACCAAGAGCATCGATGAACCCACGCAATACACTATAGATAAATAAAGGGATCAATCCAATTGAAATTGCTTTTACGTAAGCAATGGCAATTTCTCGTTCGATTGCAGAAACGTCCATCATGGATACAATAGGCTCTACTGCTAGAAAAATAAGTGCATAGACGAGTAATGACATTGCAATCGCCACAAGTATGCCCTGTTGTACAGAAGGTTTTACTTGTTGTTTGTTATTTCCACCTATGTAATGCGCTACAATAGGCGTTATACTGATAAGGATACCTGTTAAGCCTGTATAAACAGGTATCCATAGAGAAGAGCCGATTGACACACCAGCTAGATGTCCGATATCATATTTACTCGTCATTAAAATATCGAAAAAAGTCATCAAGTAAAGAAAAACTTGAGTGATGAGAATTGGCATGACGATGATGGATAAGGTTTTTAAATAAGTCGGTAAGTTTTTTACCACAATGTGCACGTCCTTTTAGATGAACTTGGAGGTCTATACAAGATGAAAACAGTATTTTTAACAGGCGGAGGAACCGCTGGCCATGTTTCTTTAAACTTAGCCATTATACCAGAACTAGAGAAAAGGGGCTATGCTATTCATTACATCGGCCAAGCGGGTGGAATTGAAGAAGAATTGCTCCAGGAGTATTATCCGCATATCCCGTTCCATGCAATATCGACGGGCAAGCTGCGACGGTACCTCTCCATCGAAAATATGAAGGATCCATTTAAAGTAGTGGCAGGTATCGCACAATCTGTCCGGTTAATTCAACGTCATAAACCACATGCAATTTTTTCAAAAGGTGGATTTGTGTCAGTGCCACTTGCGCTCGCAGCCAAATTGACAAATAAGCCACTATTCATCCATGAGTCCGATATGTCCCCAGGCCTCGCCAATAAGATTGCCTCTCGGTTTGCAAAAAAGGTGTTCACCGTATTTGAAACGACGGCAAAACACTTTCCTGGCAAAGGAGAACCTGTTGGTGCGTTGATTCGACCAGAGCTGTTTCAAGGATCTAAAGAAAACGCGTTAAAAGCTTTGAACTTTACAGCTAATCTGCCAGTGATTCTGATTATGGGAGGCAGTCAAGGATCAGCAAAAATCAACCAACTTATTCGAGAAACACGCTCAGAACTAGTGAAGTCTTTTCAAATCATTCATCTTGCGGGTAAAGGCCATGTTCACCATGATGAATGGACAGACCCAAATTATCGCATCTTTGAATTTGTTACCGATGAATTGGCTGATTTCATAGCAGCAAGTGATTTTATCATCTCACGTGCTGGTTCAAATGCGATTTTTGAATTTTTAGCACTTCAAAAACCGATGTATTTGATTCCACTTTCTAAGAAAGCGAGTCGTGGAGACCAAGTCGAGAACGCGCATGACTTTGAACGAAAAGGGTACGCAGTCGTTACAGAAGAAGATCTGCTGACAACAAAAGAGTTTACACAGGCTCTCACTAAGCTCGTGAACGAACAAGATTTTATCAAATCAAAACAAGCGGTAGCGAAACAACCTCCAAATCCACGTGATTTTGTCGATTTGCTAGAGAGAGAGTGGAACTAAACAAAAAAGCATTTTCTCGAGTTTGAGAAAATGCTTTTCTTTATAAGAATTACATAGCTTGTTCTTCTTGGTTCTGTTGCTGTAACATGGCAAACAAGAACATGTCTTTTGAGATACAAAATAAATCATATACTTCTTGATCACGATTGATTTCATTGTATAAAGCAGGATATAAATCATTCGCAAGAACCGAATAAGGTAGTTTACTAGCCGCACGTAAACTTTTTTCGTTTACTTTGCGAATGCGCATGAAGACTTTTTCAATTGAAAGTTCAAAAAACAATTCGCTTAAAAATTGTTCCTTCGCTTTTGAGTTGTACCCAAGACCTTGGAATGGTGTGCCAATCCACGTACCGAGAAACCCTGCATTTTGCTGAACGTCAAATAGATTGATCGTTCCTATCGGTTGCCCGAAATCACTTAAAATTGTACGGGAAATCACAGTTCCATTTTGTTCTTCTTCCATAAGTGCTTTTGTGCTAAACAGATACTCTTCAGCAGAAGCTGCTTTCTGGCGTACAAATTTCATCACTGACGGGTCAGACATTAACTCATAAAGAGCATGGCAATCTTGCAAATCACGTCGTTTTAGCAATTCGATCTTCCTCCTAAACCGGTCTACCGGTCCCTGAAATTTTTCATTTAGTGCTGCATAAAAAATTTCGGGGTAGGAATCGAACCTACTAGAACCAATTGCTGGTGGCGCACCATTTGCCTTCCCTCATCAAACTATAGAATTTTATGTTGCTAGAAAAATATACTCTATTTTTTTCCGTTTGAAAAGTGAAAAATACGTGAACGAAAAAACTTGAATCTTAGTACCTAAATCCGTACGATTAAGGAAGCTAAAAAAAGTCCTGTGAAGGTTGAGGTGACAACGTTTGATGAAGATATTAGTTGTAGAGGATGAAGACAACATTGCACGTTTTTTAGTGCTTGAATTGCAGCATGAAGGCTTTGAAGTCGTCGTGACTGCTGATGGAAGAGAAGCCGCACAATTGGTTTCACAAAATAATTTTGATTTGTTGCTTGTAGACATCATGATTCCAGGAATAAATGGTCTAGAATTGACGAGGCGCGTTCGTAAAACGTCCCGAGTGCCAATCTTGTTAGTGACAGCACGTGACGCCGTGATGGACAAGGTGTCAGGTCTTGAAGCAGGAGCAGATGATTATATTGTCAAACCGTTTGCGATAGAGGAATTGCTCGCAAGAATTCGGGCTATTTTACGTCGAACGGAGCGGATAGTTGATGAACCTAGCCAATCTTTAGTTATTCAGGAAGCATCTCGCAAAGTGTTTGCTGAAGGCTTAGAATTCGAGCTCACTAAAACAGAGTTCGATCTATTAAACTATTTGACGAAACATCCGGGTATCGTTTTAACTCGATCACAATTGATTGAAAACGTCTGGGGTTTCGATTCAGAAGCAGAAACCAACGTCGTCGATGTGTATATTCGACACCTTCGAAAAAAACTACCAAGGCAAGTAGCTGACTCAATAGAGACTGTCCGTGGGGTGGGATACCGATATGAACCGGCTACAAAGTAAAAGCCTTCGCTATCGTTGGTCACTATGGACATCTTCAGTAATGGTTCTCACGTATATTTTGCTTTCCGTTGTATTATTCACCGCGCTAAGCCAGTGGGTGCTTGCAAATGAAAGAACTTCAGCAGAAAATACATTTTCTGAACTAGAGAGTTATATGCTTTCCCGTGGTCCTGAGCTGTCTGTTCAGGACTTTGAACGAAATACGGGATTACTCAATCAATTTTTATCCCGCAATCAAAGTGCGAAACTTTTAAATGCAGACGGTGTGGAACTTGTCGTAATCAATCCGACAATCCCGTATCCTCGTTTTACAGGAACGCTTAATGAATTTGAACGCTCTACTGTAGCAGATGAAGATGTTCTATACAAAGTTACACCGTTTGAAATCGGAAGCGGTTCATTATATATTGCCATGTCTCATTCTTTAGAGAATTACAGCAGTATGATGTCTTATTTACTTTTGGCACTTCTTCTTTTTGGCGTGTTGTTTGTCATATTATCTGGTCTCACTGGTTACTTTCTTTCATCTGTTCTCACCAAACCACTTGAGGAACTAAAACTAGCCATGCAACAAAACATGCTCGGAAATAAACAAAAAGTTAAGTTCTCTTATGTGGGAGACGACGAGATCGGTCAACTCACATCTGAATATTTAGAGATGGTAAAACGAATGGATGAGGTTTATGCGATGCAAGAACGTTTTATAGGGAATGTGTCTCATGAATTAAGGAGTCCTATTCAAGCGATTGAAGGAAATGCGTCGATGCTAGCACGGTGGGGGAAAGAAGATCCAAAGCTAGTTGAAGAGACAGTAGACGTTATCCAATCTGAAACCTTGAAAATGAAGCGGATGACGGAGACATTGCTTGCACTCGCAAAGGAGCAAGAATTAGAACAACAACAGCTTTCTATAGATCAAGTGGTTAGAGAAGTAGTGAAGGAACTTCAACAATCGAATCCTGATGTTCAATTTGAAGTCAGCGTTGAACCAATTATCATTACAAGTTCTGAGATTCTTATACGACAAGCCTTGTTAAATGTTATTGTAAATGGTATTCGATATAATGAAAAATCACCATTCATACAGATCACTGGTACATCCCAAAATGAAACATACGAAATCAAAATCAAAGACAATGGTATTGGAATAAGTAAAGAACAAGTAGAACGAATAACAGAACCTTTCTATACAGTTGATCCGGCAAGATCGAAAAAACTAGGGGGTACCGGCTTGGGCCTCACCCTTGTAAAGCAGATTGTCGAAAGGTCAGGGGGAGGTTTAGTTATAAAAAGTGAGCATGGAGTCGGAAGTGAATTCACACTTCAGTTACCAATAAATAGGGAATGAATAATCATTCACTTTGACACTCGTTTCGTACGAGTGTTTTTTCGTGATTAATTTCACAAAAAGGATTGTTTTTTTTCATGAGAGTAGTAAGATTGAAATGGAAAAATCGTTCATACCCCTTCGCTTTCATAAAGGGGGCATCAATGATACTATGAATATATATACTATTGATAGGAACTACAGTTGGAGGTTTTCTCATGTCGAAAACAACTACACCCTGGTCGGCTTTTTCTGGGCCAAACTTAGGGTATGTGATGGAGCAATATGATTTATTTTTAGAATCACCTGAAAATGTAGACAAAGAACTCGTTGCACTATTTGAACAGTATGGTGCGCCTGTGGATGCTACTGCAAGTGTTAAACCATCCGTTCAAGTGGATGATTCATTAATGGATGTTGTTTTGAAAGCGATTCAACTTGCGGATGCGATTCGTACGCATGGTCACGAGGCAGCAGACATTTATCCATTAAATGACCGCGAAAAGAAAACAGAACGTATTTCATTAGAGTTTTACGGACTTACGAAACAGGACCTCGAAAAGGTACCTGTGTCTTTGCTTGTCCAAAATGCGCCTGCTTCTGTTCAGAATGGTGCACAAGCAATTGATCACTTAAAATCTGTTTACACAAACAAAGTTGCGTTCGAATTTGCGCACGTCATTACACGTGAAGAGCGTGAATGGCTTCAAGCACAGATCGAGTCAACTCCAGCGAAGAAACTATCTGCAGATGAGAAAAAAGAAGTGTTGTCTCGTTTGACGCATATTGAAGGATTCGAGAAGTTTGTTCACCGTACGTTTGTTGGAGCAAAGCGCTTCTCAATCGAAGGGTTAGATACACTTGTCGTTTTATTCGATGAGCTTGTCAAACAATCGAACAATCAAAATGTTGAACAAATCAACATTGGAATGGCACACCGTGGCCGTCTAAATGTATTGACACATATTTTAAACAAGCCGTATGAAATGATGTTTGCAGATTTTGCCCATGTGCCAAACAAAGCTTTCATTCCAAAAGACGGTTCACTAGAGTATTCAACTGGTTGGTATGGAGATGTGAAGTACCACAACGGTGCAACATACAATTCTCCTTCAGGTTTAAAAGTTAAGCTAGCATACAATCCATCTCACCTTGAAGTTGTGAGCCCTGTTGTAACAGGTCAAGTACGTGCTGCGCAAGAAACAACTGATGAGGCGGGTCTTCCAAAACAAGATCCCGCAAAAGCTTTTGCAGTGCTTGTACACGGAGATGCAGCTTTCCCAGGACAAGGGGTTGTAACGGAAGTACTAAACTACAGCCGTGTACCAGGCTACCAAACAGGTGGTTCTATCCATATTATTGCCAACAATATGATTGGTTTTACAACAGAACACTTTGATTCACGTTCAACGCTTTACTCGAGTGATCCTGCAAAAGGCTATGAAGTACCCGTTATCCATGTGAATGCGGATCAGCCGGAGGAAGTGCTCCGTATTGCAAATCTAGCCTTTAGTTACCGTCAAAAATTCCATAAAGATATCGTAATTGATTTAATCGGTTACCGTCGCTATGGACACAATGAGATGGATGAGCCAATGGTGACAAACCCTGAGATGTACAAACTCGTTCATAAACACCCAACTGTACGTGAACTTTATGGAAAAGCATTGGAAAGCGAGTCTGTAGTGTCTGAGCAAGACGTAAAGAGTCTTGACGAAGAAACGTTTGCAAAGATGCAAGCAGCCTATGATCGCGTAAAAGAATTACCAGAATCCAAAGCGCATGACATCGTAATTCCAGATGCTGTTTTAAATGGCATGCCAGAACATGAGTCAGGTGTGGAAGAAAGCCGTCTTCGCCAAATCAATGACGATTTACTCTCTTGGCCAGAAGAGTTTACACCGTTTAAGAAACTTGCACGTATCTTGAAACGCCGTGAAGAACCATTTGCAGGTAAAGGGAAAATCGACTGGGGCCATGCAGAGACATTGGCATTTGCTTCAATTATTCAAGATGGTCAATCCATCCGATTAACAGGTCAAGATGCGCAACGAGGAACGTTCTCACACCGCCACCTTGTTCTACACGATGAGACAAATGGCAATGAATTGATGCCAATCCATCATATCCAAGATGCAAAAGCTTCATTTGTCGTGCATAACAGTCCACTGACAGAAGCAGCAATCTTAGGGTATGAGTTCGGATATAACTTAGAAGATCCAAATGCGTTGACCATTTGGGAAGCACAATATGGTGATTTTGCCAACATGGCGCAAGTAATGTTTGACAACTTTATCAGTGCTGCTCGCTCAAAGTGGGGATTAAAGTCTGGTCTCGTCATGCTTCTTCCGCATGCTGCTGAAGGACAAGGTCCAGAACACTCAAGTGCTCGAGTTGAGCGGTATCTGCAATTAGCAGCAGAGAACAACTGGACAGTTGCGAACCTTTCTAGTGCGGCAAACTACTTCCATATTCTACGTCGTCAAGCGGCGATGCTTCACGATGAGGCCATTCGCCCTCTAATTATTGTGTCACCAAAATCTTTACTTCGTCATCCAAAAGTTGGAGCGAATGTTGAAGAACTGACGACTGGTAAATTTGAGACAATCATTGAAGAACCGAATTTAGGGAAAAACCAAGACAGCGTTACTAAAATTGTTTTTGCAAGTGGTAAACTTGCCATCGATTTAGCAGATAAAATTGATTCGGGTGAAGGATATGACCACTTACACATCGTTCGTGTAGAACAATTGTATCCATTCCCGCAACAAAAAATTGCTGACATCCTTGCACGCTTCCCGAATGTGAAGAAGCTTGTCTGGGCACAAGAAGAGCCACAAAACATGGGCTCTTGGCATTTTGCCCTTCCTTACTTACTCGAACTTGGCAAAGGCTTAGATATTGCATATACAGGCCGTACTCACCGCTCAAGTCCAGCTGAAGGAGACGGAGAAGCCTACAAGATTGAACAAGCACGAATCGTAGAAGAAGCAGTTTCGAACAACTAAAACGTCCAAGGAGGAAACAATCGTGGCAGATATTATCGTTCCAGAATTAGCAGAATCCATTACAGAAGGTACAATCGCACAATGGCTGAAACAACCAGGCGATACAGTAGAAAAAGGGGAATTTATCGTTGAACTTGAGACAGATAAAGTAAACGTTGAAGTCATCTCTGAAGAAGCTGGCGTTGTTCAAGAATTATTAGCAGCAGAAGGTGATACTGTACAAGTTGGCCAAGTCATCGCGCGTGTAGGAGCTGGCGAAAGCTCTGGTTCTGCTCCAAAAGAAGAGACAAAAGAAACACCAAAACAAGAAGAGGCACCAGCAAAAGCTGAAGAGCCTGCGAAAGAAGCTGTGAAAGAAGAAGTGAAGCACGAAGAATCTTCTGACCGCACAATCGCATCACCAGCAGCGCGCAAGCTTGCACGTGAAAAAGGAATCAATTTAAGCGACATTTCACCAGTAGATCCAATGGGGCGCGTACGTGTACAAGACGTTGCAGCACACGGCTCTAAGCCAGCAGCTGCTCCATCTACACCGGCAGCAAAACCACAAGCTACTGAAAAAGAAGACGATGGTCGTACAACGCGTGAAAAAATGACGCGTCGTCGTCAAACTATCGCTAGCCGTTTACTTGAAGTGAAACAAAATACAGCGATGCTTACAACATTCAATGAAATCGACATGACGAATGTGATGGCGCTTCGTTCACGCAAGAAAGATCAATTCTTCGAGCAAAACGATGTTCGCCTTGGTTTCATGTCATTCTTCACAAAAGCGGTTGTCGCTGCACTGAAGAAATATCCATACGTGAACTCACAAATCGATGGCGATTATATCGTGAAAAACAACTTCTTTGATATCGGTATTGCTGTTTCAACTGAAGGTGGACTAGTTGTTCCAATCGTACGTGATGCAGACCGTAAAAACTTTGCTGAAATTGAAGCAAACATCGGGGAACTTGCTGCAAAAGCACGCGACAACAAACTGACGCTTGCAGATATGTCAGGCGGTTCGTTCACAATCACTAACGGTGGTGTATTTGGTTCATTGATGTCTACACCAATTCTAAATGGTACACAAGTAGGTATCTTAGGCATGCACACAATTCAAAAACGTCCAATCGCTGTTGGCGATAACGTTGAAATCCGTCCGATGATGTACATTGCATTATCTTACGATCACCGCGTAATTGACGGAAAAGATTCAGTTGGATTCTTAAAAACGGTTAAAGAGCTTCTTGAAAACCCAGAAGATTTACTTCTTAACTCATAATACAAATAGGTCCTGCTTTTGCAGGATCTTTTTTTCACTAGGAGGATACGCATGATTCATACAAATTGGACTGAAAAACCAACCCTTCGTACAGTTATATGCAAGCACACAGATGCTGCGAAATTTTTAGTAAGCAATGTGCTGACGGCTGGAAAAACTTATGAAGTAAAAAATGAAACAGAAGAATTCGTTTTTGTCGTAGACAATACAGGCAAAATTGGTGGCTATTATAAAGACTATTTCGAGTGACCGGTGGGCTTCCATCGGTTTTTTCTATAGGAGGACACTACAATGATTCGTTTAGAGAAGCAACAACTGCGTAACAAGCGTACTCACGGAGACGACACCTCATTGATTCGTACAGGAGGCTATAAGAGCCCAGAACCCCATCTACTAGAAGACATTCAAACAGCAGTTGCTTTAGGGAAACCTGTATTACTCAAGGGACCCGCTGGTGCGGGTAAGACGAAGCTTGCAGAAAGTATCAGTGCTTACTTCAATCAACCTATGCAAAGTATCAATACTTCTGTCGACTTAGATGCAGAAGCCTTGCTCGGCTTTAAAACTCTTGTTCAGCGGGATGGACAAACGGCAATTGAATTTGTAGAGGGGCCAGTTGTTCAAGCAATGAAAAAAGGGCACTTACTTTATATTGATGAAATCAACATGGCAAAAGCCGAAACTCTACCGATTTTGCACGGAATACTCGATTACCGAAAAATGTTGACGAACCCGTTTACAGGTGAAGTAATTCAAGCACATCCAGATTTTGGCGTGATTGCTGCAATCAACGAAGGGTATATGGGAACAGCACCTTTAAACGAAGCGCTTAAAGACCGATTCGTATCGTTCCAAATTCCATACATCCAAGGACAAGCTTTAAAAGAATTGGTTTCTGAGACGTTTTCGGACTACCCAAAAAGTCAGCTAGAAACAGTTCTTTCGATTACTTCTGAACTGCGAACACTTGCAGAGCAAGGCCGTGTCGCAGATGAATCTGCATCCATTCGTTCCTTATTCGATGTGATGGAACTCTCTTTACACATTCCACTTCGACGCGCGTATCGCTACGGGCTTCTTGAAAAGCTTGGTGATGCACAGGAAAAGCAATTAGTATCAGAAATCATCGAATCGTGGATGACCGAGTAATGGAACGCTTTATCAAATTTAACAATGAAGTAGTTGAGGCCGGTGAACTTCTTCACTTTGAAAGACTCGCACGTGCCTGGATGAATGCGGACAATTTCACGTTGAGTGAACGTCAATTGATCGAGATGAATCCTCTAGAACAAACCGTAGCAATTAGCGTATTTTGGCGACATCGTCCTCAAGACATTCAACATGCTGGTCGTATAACGGACGTTTTATTGTTAGCGCAAGGATTTTTTAGACGCTTTCATCTTCGAGAGTATGCGCGATTTAAAGAGGAGATAGTAGACTATCCGTATCCAGATTTACTTGAACAATTGGTATTTCTGCTGGAAGAATATCGGTTTAGTGAACAAATTCAAAAATCGCGTCCTGGCACCCGAAAATGGTTTCGTGCTCGTGAAAAAGCGACGATCCCCTATTATTGGCAACAATACAACTCACTAAAAAAACGTGGTCTTCTTTCAGATGCATTACTTTTTTATAGTGCCATCGCACTCTATGACGGAACCCTACAACTTGAAGGTGATGAGGACTTCGAAGATGTGTTGCCTTTACTTCGTATGCAGAACTTTTCACAATCGACGTCCGACTCAATAGATGTAGCCTATGGTATCTTTTACAGAATGCAAAATAAGCTAAAAGATGATCCCCAACTCACACACTTCCAACATCTAGTACTGCCGGGCTCTGTATTTGAAAACTTTACGTATCACCGGGGAATGAAAAAAGATGGAAAAGGTTCAGACCAAACCAAAGATTCGGTTGAAGAGATGATGCAAATGTGGCACCAAGAATCGGAGCAAGAAGAAGGGATGCATCTGCGCTTTGAAATTGAGCATGGACGTGACAGTGAACTAGTAGATCCAGAGGGTGCTGTGGAAGAGGGCAGAGAAGATCATGACCCGACAACGATTGCTCTTGGTGAGTCCGGAAGCACGAACCGTGAAGAGTATGACAAAACACTCTTCATCAAGGTACCAAAGATTCATCAAGCGGTGACTGAAATCGAAAAGCCGGTCGAAATCAATTCTTCTGTCAATTTATCAACAATTGTAAGGGATCGAACTGAACAAGCACCGTATGTAAAGCAACTCGTCACTTTGTTCCAAAAAGAAATGGCACGAAAAGAGACCGAGCATTTGACGGGTCTTTCGAAAGGGCGGTTGCAGAAGAACTTATTACCTCTTTGGTTAGAGGAACGGCCAAAACTTTTTTACCGTAAAGGACAGGAAAGCAAAGATTTGGATGCAGTGTTTTACTTATTGTTAGATGGTTCTGCATCGATGCAGGAAAAGATGGATGAGACGAATGCCGCGGTACTGTATGTGCATGATGTGTTGACGAAATTGGCTATTCCGCACAGAATCGTACAACATTACGAGGATGCGTATGATGCAACGGACAATTATCAACCAAATTACTTTGAAGTCGTACATGAATTTGATCGCCAAGAAGATGCAGCCCCCGCGATTTATTCTCTTGAAGCGCATGAGGATAATCGGGATGGATACGCACTGCGTGTAGCGGAAAACTCATTACTTGAGCGCCATGAACGGCAGAAGTTTTTGTTGTATTTCTCAGATGGCGAACCTTCTGCGTTTGAGTATAGAGAGCAGGGGATTATTGATACTGCCGATGCGGTTCAAGCGATTACGAAAAAAGGAATCGCCTTCTTGCATCTCTTTTTATCAGATGCACCCGTGTCAGAAGAGCAACGTCAGTTATTTGAGACGATTTACGGCAATCGAACCGCTGCAACGGACTCGTTAGATCAGTTTACAGCAGAGGCTCATCGACTTTTAAAGCGAATGCTGCAGCAGTTGTTGCAGGTTCAGAAGTAACACTGCTAGGAAATTTATAGCCAGTTAAGTTCGATCTCGGTCTGAGCCCGGGTGTTTAGTTTCCATAAAACGACTTTGGGTCAATGGATCATGTTTTATGGCTAATAAATGTTCAATCTTGGCCATTGAATCGTCAATTATGGCCAATAAATGTTCAATCTTGGCTAATGAACGCTTGCTCAGTTTTAATGTAGCATCAAAAAGAGGCTGGGACAAAACTCGGCCGATAATATAAAAAATGGTCATCGCGATTGAGTGATGACCATTTTTTATGGGTAATTTCAAATATGCGGCCAGAGTTCTTACACTCTGGCCGCATATTTTCTTAGGTTCACCGCCATGAGCGCTAGACCGATGTCGTTTTCGACCTTCGGTCGGGTGCGGACGGAGGCGCGAGTGAAACCCAAATTAGCCTTCAAGAATCCAAAAACTGGTTCCACGTCCGTCTTGCGACGACGATAGAT
>NZ_JBGOBM010000013.1:0-57746 GCF_041475995.1 Chryseomicrobium imtechense
TGTACCTCCCTGAATATTGTTAGCCCAATATCAGAGAGTTTAATTGTATGGAGAGATGCTGACAAGTGGCTTTTCTTATTTTCACAGCCTCTTACGAGGCTGCATGAATTAACTGCCAAACACTACATTTTTATACTGCCATAAACAACATTCCTTCAAGTAGAACGAGACGCTAAGGAAAGCGAATACGAAAGAGAAATAGAAAGGTAATAGTTATCCCCTCAGAATATAGTTTCCTGAGGGGATTATTATTTGAAATCCATTTAATTTTGTACATTAATGTTTCAAGTCTTTAAAAATGATTTCTAGGTCCTCTTCAATAGTAACTACCGGTTCTAGAATATCATTTTCAATTGCCTGTAACATAGTTTGTTCTTTTTCATTTAGTCTCTCATAGATTTTCTTATCTAATGAATAAGCCTGATTATCTCTATCCACAAAATAGTTTTGTAAGTAAAAGTATTGAGTATACTGTTCCTCAGGTAATCCTAGTCTATGGATTCTGTCCTTTGATTGTAAAAGGTGAACAAGATTATAACTGTATTCAAAGTAAATGGCATCATGGCAAACGGAATGCAACGACACAGATTCAGCAAGAGTATGAGGATTGGTTATTAGTACATCAATTTTACCTGTTCGAAAATCTTTTAATGTACTTTCTCGTTCTTCTTGCGAATTAATTGCACCATATACCAGTCCAACATTGAGACCTCTAGATCTTAATTCGGATGATAATCTAAGAATGGAATCTACAAAGATGCACCATATGATAACAGGTTTGTTCTGACTGTATAACTCTAGTGTTTGTCCAATACAAGCATTGAATTTTTTAGTAGTAGATACAGAGTTAATTAAGTCTTTGATTTCATCAGAATAATCCTTGAAACCAATATCTTCAATTTCACCTGAAGTATCCAGTATTTCAGAAAAATCTTCACCGTTTACATCTAATGCTTTTAATAACATCTGTGGGTTCGATTCTAATTGTAATAATCTTACAATCAAAGCGAGTCTGTTCTTGGCGTATTTTAATAATAAAATCTGAAATATTTTGTTTTCATTTTCGCTTGCCTCTGTTGTTATCAAAATATCGTCGTTAGCATTTGGAACATTTAATTGCTGTTTTGTAGTTCGGCAAAAAAAAGGTTGGATTTTATTATTGATAAACTCAATATCGCCACTTGAAGGGCTCTTTAATTGTTGATCGGAAAACCCAAAAAACTCTCCATATTCATCATGATAAAGAATACTCAATAAATTTTTTATATCTAAATAAGAATTAGGTATAGGAGTTCCTGTCATTGCAATGGTATAAAATGAATTTCTGGATATTTCAAGTGCATTTCCTGCACGCTGTTTTTTGATACCCTTCACTTTATGTACTTCATCAAATACCAATAATGTTCTGTCATTTATAATATTTTTCATTTCATCTAAAATAGAATTTATACTCTCATAGTTAAACAATAATAGGTTTTTGTCCCCAGTATCATATAAAATTGCTTGTTTCTTTTCTGACAAAGTTTTATATGATTGAATGTTAAATGTTTTTAGTTCTTTTTTAGATTTAAAGCAAATATTAAATTCATCAATCCAAGATCCAAAAGAATTTTTGGGTCCAACCATTACTATTCGATCAATCAAATTTTTATTTGTAAGGTATGCAAAAACCCCCAGCACAGAGGATGTTTTTCCTGAACCTGGGACAGAGAAATTTCCTGATTTCCTCATTAAATACATATAAAATGAATCCCACATCTGTTTGTCACGCAATCTTCTATCCATGCTCATATCAACAACTTGTCTATATTCATTAAATTCCTTGAAAATCTGAGGACTTTCTTGTTTTATTGCAAGACCTATATTTGCTCTTTCATTGATATGCATTTCACGCGAAGAAATATAGTCTAATAGCCTTTTAGTTACGTGAAAATCGTATTCTCTATTATTCGAATCGATTTCCAGTATTTTTATTATTTTTTTATAGTGTGGATAGGTAAGATGCTCTTTAAAGACGATTTTTTCATCATAACTTAAATCAGTATCGACATATCTTCGTAGTTTTAATTTATAGAGTTTACTATTCCAAATAATACTCGGCTCTAACTTAATAGATAATTCGAGATTACTTTCATTGTAATCAAGAATCAAACAATCATTCTTCAACATAATGGTTTCATGGATTACCTGACCTTTATTATAGGTTAGTATATTCTTTAAAATCACTTCATCAATATTACTGACTATAATACCTGTCGTTCTGTTCTCCCACAAGTTATCAAACGTCTCTATACTTTTTGTGATTTTAGAATAATCGAACTCAGAAGAATTCCAACTACAAGTTATATCAAATGCTTCATAGTTTGAACGAAAGGCTGCGTCTGTCTCATTATTTGAACCTCGAAAACATATTATATTTTCTTTAGAATCTTTCATAACACCAAACTTATCATGAAAGATTCCTTTCTGAGTAAAAGCCATTTTAATATCGATAGTTCCAACAGATATTAAATATGCTAAGTTAGATAAGTTTTTCACTTCTACAGATGTCAATGACTCATCTAATTGACTAATCAATTTTTTTCTCATAGTATCTCGTAATTGATAGCCTTTTTTTATTTCATTGTAATCATCTTCAGTGACTTCTGAAGAAATAATCAGCCGATATTTATAGCCATTCCGAGAAAACACTTCTAGACCTTTAGCATAGCTAGCTAGTGCCTTTGCAGAGAAATAGGCAGATGCTCTATCGTAATGTGTACAGCAACTCAGGATAGGCGTATAAAACTGTTCACCAATATTATCTTCATAAGTAGAGTAGGTCGACTTAAGGGTAAGAGTATCAAACATCTAATTCTTTCCTCATGTCTAATATAAGTTCTTCGAGTCTATCTAGTTGTTCTTGAATGTCGTCTTTTTGATCATCATTTAACTTCTTGAAAATATTTCTATCTATTAATTCTATTGAATCACAAGCTTTTTCGACTTGTTTTATAGGTTGATTACGAGTTGTATCTGAATCTACACGGTTTAAAAATATTTCAGTAGAATGTTTAAAATCTTTCTTAATTTGATCTTCCGATCTGATTTTTGATATTTCTTTATCTGTAACTCTTGGATGTTTCTCAAGTTCATCACAGACTTTTTCTACTATTTCAGTTTGTTCATCAACAAAATCATCGAAGAATTTCTTACTATCTACTATCTTTCCAATTTGTCTTATAAAACGGTTAGAATCGCCTACTGGTTGAATAAGCAATTGAGCGAACACAATATTCTTCAAATCTTCCTTTTTATCATCATTTTTCACTCTTTTTAACATCTTGAATAAATCATCTAACGATGAAGCTATATTCATAGTTCGCGCTAAATGGAAGTGTTTCGGAGCATTAATAAATTCTAAAAATTCCACTAGTAATTCTGCTATTTCAACCTCTTTATTTATCTGAGCAGGAGTTTGATTCACGCTATCTGCATATTCTTTAACAGTTAGAAGCTTTGTTTCAATGATATCGTTGTATATACCTACGAGCTTGTCAATAAGGTTATATCCAACTTTTTCATCCAGCCCGTGTTGCAACATAAGCTCTAACATTTTTATTTGTTTAGCATTATTTTCAATAGTATGGTCTAAGATTACAGCCTCAAAATATTGCGTCTTGCCAGTTTCTCTTTCAATATTGCGTAAACAAGTAAACCTCCTATTTCCATCAATAATACGACCATCATATAGAACAACACCTACTTCTTGCTGCCCTATCAACTTAATATTTTTCTGTGTGTTCTTAAGTGCTTGTGGATTACTGTCGGTAATAAACTTATGGATTGTTTGATTATATTCTTCTCTATTTAATGAGGTTAAACTATCAATGTTCTGGTCGATTTTATATTGTGAGATCCAAGTAGCAATTCGATCATTTTGATCATTGTAATATAATTGATCTAATCTAATTTTGTATACAGGATAATTTTTAGATATCTCACCTATAACAATCCTTTTATCCGTATTGTTAGCAACCACTGCTTTTGTTTCAATTCCTTCAATTAATAAATTCAATTCTATACCTCCTCGTAGTATATATCGTAATCTGCATAAACTCTTTCAGAAACGACATCATAAAACATATTTGTGTTTTCAACGACTTTGATTAACTTGTAAATATTCACCTTAATCTGATAGTGGTACTGTAAATACTCTAATAGTTCAAATATATCAATCGACAATGCATCTAAACTATAAACCACATACTCTAGAAACTCTTCAAAACGTACTTCAAAATTGCCACTCAACATTAATTTGTTTCCACCCACTCTTAAATGTGAAACATTGATTTTATCTTCTATTAAAAGTGAGGTATAAAAATAGTCTTCGAACCCTAAATCATCTAAATCATGAGAAAATCCTTCTTTTCTTAAAGAATGAAGAGTGAAATATTTACTTCCTCCAACGAACTTTAGAACATCCTCACAATAGGCTTCAAACATTTCACGTGTGATTCCATTTTCTTCTAACCTTCTCTTATTTATATACTTATTCGGCGAAAATTCGATAATTTCATAATCTGCCTTTAATTTATATAATTGATAAGTGAAAGAAATTATCCCCTTTATCTCACTAGAAATTTCGTTATAATTCAAAATATCGTCTTTTTTTAATAAATAAGTGAAAAATTCAGCTGCAGAATTAAACTGGTCGACTATTATATAATTTGAATACACTTTGAAGCCTAGTCTTTTTAATGTAAATGGATTTAGTAGTTTTTCCTCGTATTCAGGAAACTCATTTTGATAAATACTCTTCACTGTAGATAATAAATAAAATTCTTTGGATAAAGTTCTTTGCAATTTGTCAGATATATCATCCGGTAAATGAGGGAAATCGATTATGTAGATGTCATCATGATAATACTCATTAAAGTTAGTCATATAGTTTGCTAATACTGTATTTACTGCCGTCCCATACTCTCGTTCATATTCCATAGCGAGGTCATAATTTGATATTGGAGCTAAGGAAAATAGCAATTCTCTCACTTGAGTATCTCTATCAGCATTACCAAATTCTATTTGAGGCATCCGTCTAAAATTCACCTCAGGGTAAGTACCTGGATCACAAATTTTCTTTAAAAGATTATGTAACTCATATTCATCTCGAATATCATATGTTTTCATAATTTCAGGATATAGTCTGAAAAATTTTAGTGTGGAATATTCTACATCTTTATATTGATTCAAATTCAATGCCATTAAAAGTTCTGTAAAATCGTATACTTCAATATTGTAATATCGGAGCATTTTCCCATATTTCCATAAAGTATTATTACTTGCCGCAAGTTTGTTCTCGTAACCTCTCTCCATTAAAGTCAATCTACTATCATTCGAACGCCCGATATCCTCCAATAATGAGAAATATAGATCACGAAACTCATTAAAGTTGATACCATCTGTTGCAAAGTGTTTAAGAACATAATTACTTATGTCATTTCTAGTACATGGAACATAATCTTTGGCAATTTTTACGTAATCTTTATAGATTGCAACTTCACATGCTCTTTTGATTGAAATAGGTACACTCTTATCCTCGAGTATTTTCTCCAAAGGGATTTTAGAGTCTTTAACTTCACCCTTTTTAAGACCATATCTGAGAGCTAGATAGTTATAGGCTTCTCGATTTTTAAAAGCGATTTCAAAATCATCTGAGCTTATAATATATCTTTGATAAATATCTGAATAAATATCTTCTTCAAAATAGTAGTTTCCTTGATTTAAAATTCTTAGTATCTTAGCTTCTATCTGCCTAACTCTTTCTCTAGTCAAATTAGTGATTTGCCCTATCTCTTCTAATGTTTTCCCTCTAATTCGCTCACTAAAGATTTCGTATTGTCTTGTAGTCAATATTTCTTTAAGCCCTAAATCTAACGGTTTATAAACAGTAAAATACTTGTCGTTAGTAAATATTGCTATATGATTTTTTGATAATAGTTTATCCAATATCATCTCAACAAATTCTATGTCATCAAAATACTTTGGCATTTTCTCTAATATTTGTTCTTCATCACATCCATAAATCTCTTCTTTTATAAGAGTCTGTATATATTTTTCAAAAGACTCTTGAATATATAGTGATTCATATAAACTTTCAATAAATTTTTTGTCTTTCAATATTGTTACTGCATCTTCAATATTTTCATTATTCTTTGAGTAGCTTGAATATAATGAAGTGAGAACTTCAAATAAATTTGCTGGATTAATATTTATTTTTTTACTAAGAACCTTAAATAATTCGCTAGATATATCTTCTAAGACATTACGTTTTGACTTTTCCTCTTCAGAAAACCACTCTAGTGAAGTGTTTCTTAACAACTCATTTAACTCCGACAAACTTTTCTGACCTAAATTTCTTATCTTAATTAATTCTTCATCACTTTTTAATAGGAGATCTGAGAAGTAATTGATTTTTGCAGCTTGTAGACAATTAAATGTTCGAACACTTAAATTTAATTCTTCAATGGAAATGTCATAATATTTCACTCCATCTTTTCCAAAGAAAATTTTTCTTTGTTCTGGCTCTCTTAGAATTTGTTGAGAGTAGATGCTTTCTTTATACTTTTCTAATTCATCAATAACTTCATTCAGTTCATCTATACTCTTTTTGCCTAGATTCCTAATCTTAAAGAAATCTTCTTTAGAAAAACTAAATAAATCATTAATCGTATCTATCTTATTTTTAGTAAGCGCATTGAATAACCTAGTCGATAAGTTAAGCTTACTTATTGAATCTGTATAATGATAAAACATCAAGTTATCACTCCTTCAATTAAAAACACTTCACTATATCCTAGAGATATTTTTTTCAATTACTTTCATTTTAAAAAAATATTATCCAACCATACTATCGCCATCTCTATCATCCATATATTGATAGAGCCAGTGATCACTTGTAATCGGCATTGAATATCCTGCAGCTTTTGCTTCCTTGATTGTGACTTGACCGTTTCCATTTGTATCTACACTTGAGACATCATTTTTTGTAGTATCTGCAGTTGCTTCTGACTCTTCTCCAGTAAGACCCAGCTCTTCGTTCACTTCATCAGGGTTCACGTTCTCAAAGACATTTACAATCACTTCACCCATGAGTGTATACGTGTATTGATAACTTGAAGGAATATGTGCAGTTGTATCTGGATATGTGATGATGACCTCAAAGTTGGTAGCCCCACCTGCACTTCGAATAACACTTTCCATATAGGCCTGATTACCATGTCGGTTAAGGGTGCTGTCTTGCGGAGTAATATCATAGGTATTAGACACACCACCTAGCGAGTCTGCAATAACGTGTACCTCATCTAGTTGATCATGTTCGACCCCAGGAACCTTTGCTTCATCTGAATAGTATCTGCCTGATGACATCATCGGTTCACTATCATCTGGTAAGATAATTTCCGCAGCAACCACACGAACCAATTGACCATTTTCATTTGTAAAAGCCCAGTGCTCACGATCACCAAATCCTATATCGACTACTACATTCGGTTGACGTATCCCGGACGTGTCACCCCTATCTACTTTGAGAAGTGTATAGCCTTCAAATACCGTATCTACTTCTTCAACAACTTCTGATTCAGATTCTTCTTTATCTACTTCGCTAGTTTCTTCAGCTTTTTCCTCATCTGTTGAGACAACTTCGTTATTTACCTCGACCTGTTCGACTACCTCCTCTTCAGCAACTACTGTATTCTCTTCTAACACATTTTCTTCGATTTTGTACATCCTAGTCATTAAGATTGCGACAAATAGCATAGATATAATTCTTTTAATTCATTTCGACCCTTTGAATACTTTCTGTTTCTAATGCTGATTTCTAGACAACACTTTAATTTGCACATGGATTGATTAGTTGAATAGTCATAGGTAAAAAAATTTAATCTATATGTTCATGATATCCCAAATATATCTATTTGTAGATGTATTTCTCAAAATCATGTCGATTCAAGTGAATAGATATCTTTTGGGCGACTGCACTAGAGCGACTAAAATACATGAAGTCGCTCTACAAGTCGCTTCGTCCTAAAAAGCCGATAATCACAGGCTGAAAAAAGCTCCCAGGTAAGATTTCATAAGTGAAGTTAACTTAATTAATGAGATAACCCTTGGAGTTGTCTCATTTGTAAGTGCAATCTTCATTGAAATCTTTCTTGGGAACTTCTATTATTCTAGAGAGCTTTTCAAAATAGCTTCCACTTCCTCATTCACTTCAATCACACGAATCACTTTGAACTTCTCTAACCCCGGAGATGTTTCAATCAAGAGAGGTTGCAATCGACCAGTTAGCTCAACATACGTGAGCTGCTTGATTTTACTAGGGTTATTCGAATCATAAATATTTCGAATTTCCTCAGCCGTTTTGCCGGTGCTAGTTAGGAAAATTTCGTCATCCAGTGATGCTAGATTTTCTTCATTCAGTAACCAACTATGTAACTCTAAAGAATTGCTAGGGTATGTAAATACCTGCATGGATACTACTGCAATCAATGCAATTGCTAAAATAATGCTTAAAATTTTGTATTGAGCTTCTTTACTTTTCATCGTTTTACTTATGCCCCCTACTATTCACCCAGCGTAATTTTTAGTTCTTGTTCTCCCTGTCCTTCCTCTTTCCAAAGGATAGTTGTAGTCAGCTTTGATAAAATTTGGCGCATTTCTTCTTCGTCCACTCTACTTGTATTCGACAACCCTATATATTCTGAACTACTCGCAAGTTGATTTGTAAACGTTATATGGTCCACACTTTTCATTTCTGTACGACCTATTTCGTCGGAACCAAGGTTTGATGACTCTGTGTACATAATGAGTTCTCGAACTTTAACCTCGCCTCTACTAAACAGGAATTGATCAAGCTGCCAATCCTCTTTCCCCTTTTTAGTGACTTCATACTTCAGCACCCAAGGCCCACTCGTAACTGAATTTGTGAGCTTATAAGACTGAGAGGAAGCAATAGAGTTAGTGGTGACTATAAACACAATTAAAAGAACTGGTAGCAACACAAGAATATATTTTACTTTCTTCAAGTGGTTTTCCCCCTTCACTAATTCTTATCGAATAAATCCCATCTCTACTCTTATTCTAGAAAAAGTCTCAAAATCCTTTTATCTCCAAAAATATCCTAAGGAACTTACACACTTCTTTACCCGAAACTTTTTTTCAGCTTATTCGTAAATAAAGGGAAGAGGTGATAACAAATGACAAAAAAGCTACTCCTTCCAATCCTATTCGCGCTACTCATGACGGGGCTATTCCCGCTCCAAGCCTTTGCGATTGATTTTGAAATTGACACGGTATTGATTGATGTTCAGTTAGAAGAAAACGGAACTGCACAAGTCATGGAAACGTTCACCTATATATTTGAAGACGACTTTAATGGAATTACGCGCTCCTTGATTGCCAAAGAAGGAACAGCGATTGAGAATTTTACAGCTTCCGAAAATGGAACACAATTGCGTACGGAGTTCGAAGACGGAGAATTCCGGATCTACCGAGCAGGTGATGATGGCGAGACCATTAGAATTGATTTGTCGTACACAGTAGAAAAAGCTGTAGAAAAGTTTGAAGACGGCGCACAATTCTATTATGCGTTCTTTGATGACAGCAACGAGTCGACTTATGAAGACATGACGATTGTCGTGACGCCACCACAAACGTCGACTGATACGGAAGCGCTCGGGTATGGCGAAGCCTATGGGTCTGAGCGAATTGTGAGTGACGGTAGTGTGCGTTTCGAGATGGGCACTGTGCGTGACGGCCGAAACGGAGACGTCCGCGCAATTTTCGATGCGGAACTATTTCCGGGGGTTGCAGCTCAGAATGGGACTATTCGAGACGAATTGGCAGCGGACCGAACAAAACTTGAGGAAGAAGCAGCAGCCTTTGCAGCGAATCAGCAGACAGCGATTTCAGTGGGTGTACCAATTATTGCTGGTGCCGGTACGATTTTATTGATTGGCTTGTTCTTTGCCTGGTTCTCAGCATTTAATCGAAAGCGAGCGGCTACGAGCAATGCAAATGGCTTCTTCGTTCCAAAAGAAACATTGAGCATTCCAGGAACGTTGTATTTCACGAACTCCCCTTTCCTCTCTCCGCATGTCACGGCTGCGGCAATACTTGATTTGGTACGGAAAGGAAACTTAACGCAAGTTTCTGAAGACGAGTTTGTACGCGTGAATCGAACGACAGAACACGACCATGAAGCAACATTACTAACGCTTCTCGTCGACCGCATTGGGGATGGCGAACGGTTCACCTTATCACAAGTAAAAGAGTTTACGAGTAAAACAATCAATCATTCGGCCTATAACGAAGCCATTGCGAAATGGACAAAAGGCGTTCGTGCAGAAGTGCTCTCGCATGATTTTTATGAAAAACGCCCAATGGTTCGTTGGATCGCTGGGGCTCTTTCTGCTTTATTTGTTGGACTGGCAGTATACACAGGCATCTATGAAGTCTATCCATGGATGGCCGCTTCTATCTTCTTCGCATTCACAGCATTCGTTTTTGCGCTTCTCTATTCGCCGATCTCAGTGGAAGGTCACTTGATCCGTGGAGAATGGCGCGCGTTGAAGAAATCTCTTCCGGAAGTAACAGAAGATGAGTGGAAAGCATTGACGGAAGATGAGCGAAAACGTGCCTATGCGTATTTGCTAGGAAGTGATTCGAAGACAGCGGAAAAGAAAGCAGAAGCATTTACGATGGCAAGTGCAGTCAGTCAAGATAACAACTTTGTGATGAACCCAATGTTCTTGATGACCATCTTTGTCGCAGCGAACACATCAACTAGCGCAAGTGCGAGCGGCGGTTCCGTTAGCTCTGGCGGGGGCAGCGGAGTCGGTGGTGGCGGCGGTGGGTCGGGGGCATTCTAGATGTGGAGCCGACTGTTTAGAAATTGTGCAAGATGACAGCGTGGACCGTGAAGTGCTTTTGCTTCATGGGCCGCGATGGCTTCTTGCGGGATTTCTAGGAGGCGCAACTCGATTTCACTAGATGTGGAGAACGCCACTCTAGAAACTGAGCGGGCGTTCTTCGACCGAAACCAAGATTTATTCTGCCGAAATGGACATTTATTCTACCGAAACTAGATTTGTTCTACCGAAGTCGTATTATGGAAACTAATTCAACACCCACCCCCTAATTTCTCAAGCCCTTCCTAGCAAGGTCTTGGGCATCCTAAAAATCACAAAAGCCCTCTGGACGCATGTTCCGGAGGGCTTTCTTCATGGACACCATCACTCTTCGCAAGATGGTTTTGTCTTATGTGTTTGGATTCTTGTCTTTGAAGTTGCTGGCGAAGTTCTTTAAGAACTCGACATTCAACTCAATATCGTTTTCATACGCGTACTTGATTCCGTATCCAAGCGCGAGTGTCAGAGATGCTGCGACGCCTCCACCGATTGCAGAGCCGGCGCCTGGTACGACTTTGACTGCTTGGCGGAAGATGCTCTTTCCGATGTTTCCGGTCAAAGTAGCAATCGCCAGTTCTCGTGCACGTTCTTTCGAAATCGGCTTGTCATAAAGTGTTGCCAGTCGCACCATCAAACCAACCTGTACGCCTGTCAGTGGCACGATGTCTGCCCCAGGGAGTGGAACAGCGCCAATGACTCCCGCTGACGTCGATGCTGCGATGATCCATCTATTTGCGACTGCGGATTTTGCTTTTAATTCTTTCGCGAAGAGAAGGTCCTTTTTTTTCGTCTGCAAAATATCCAAGATCGCATCACGCAATTGCTGCATGTTCTCCCCCGTGCGCGACGAGATAGGCACGACTTTAAATTCGTTGTTGGTATTCGTTCGAATGTACTGGACGAGACCCGGAATATCATCGGCTGCGTCAATCTTGTTCAGCACAAGAATGATTTCCTTGTTGGTCTTCTTCACGTCTTGAAGTGCCTTCTTTTCCCCATCTGACAGAACAGTTCCTGCTGCGTTCAAGAAGAACAACACAACGTCTGCTTCTTTGTAGTATTTCAGCGTCTCCTCGGAATTGCTCTTATTGATATCATCGAGCCCTGGTGTATCTGCAAACACAATTTTGTCTTTGTATACATATTTCTTGATAGCCGTCGTCTCTCCAGGTTGCGCGCCAACTGACGCCACATCTTCCCCCATAATTTGATTTACAGTGGACGATTTCCCCGCGTTCACGTCCCCAATAAGCACAAAAAGAATTTCGTTATCGAGTTGCGCATTGACTTCGCGTATCTCTTTATCATAAATGTCATTGAATTCTTGTTCGTTAAATTGCATGTCTCCTCGCCCCTTCTTCGATTGGTCTTAGTAGTTTTACGTATGAACTTCAAAAAAGTTTCCGAGAGCAGCTGCTTGCTTAGGTGATGCTTAGGTGACAGGCACCAAATGGGAACAGATGGCATTTGGTGCCTGTCACCATTTAGGAGTTCCCTGGAAATTAGTGACTCTTTCAGCAATATGATATACACTTGAATTACAGGTATTTACAGTATAAACATTCTAAGAAAGTAGTCGATTGAGTATGAAGATTGTTCGAAAAGTAGCGGCAACGCTCAGCATCGTTCTGCTCGCATATTTAGTGGTAGTCATGATTCAAACGAATTTCGGTGAAGAGGAATATCCAAGTGGGATGGTTGCAGACCAAAGTGGAATTCTACCAACGGAGTCATTTAATGATGGCATACAGACCGGCAACCAAGCGCCTGATTTTGTGTTAGAGACACTCGACGGGGATGTTGTTCGTTTGTCTGATTTAAAAGGGAAGAAAGTATTCTTAAATTTTTGGGCTTCTTGGTGTGGACCTTGCGAAGACGAAATGCCGCATATGCAAGTGTATTACGATAACTCTGCAGAAAAGTCGAATTATGAAGTTGTCGCTGTCAATATGACGCAACGAGAGCGTTCTAACCAAGATGTCGTAGACTTTGTAGACGAGTATCAGCTCACTTTCCCAATTGTTCTGGATCCAAACGGGGAGGTAGAAAAACTCTATGAAGTTCTTGCCTTCCCGACTTCGTATATTTTGGACGAGGAAGGTATTGTCTTGCATTCATTCAAAGGACCGATTGCAAATCTGGAAGAATTGGATGAGCTTTTGAATGCGTATTAAAATAAAGGCTCGGCTCTCGAATGTGAGAACGGAGTCTTTTTATGCTAGAAAATAAATCCCAATCCAGCTACCGAAATAGATCAAGCAACCGGCTAGAAAAGTGACCGCAGAGTATTTGCTTACCAAAGATTTTATTGATTCGCCATTCTGCAAATTTTTCTTCGCCACAGCATAATTCAGTGGGAGGAATATAAGCGAAATCGGAAGGCCAAATACGACTCCTGAAATCAGTAAAACCACAAATCCACTGAGTTCTGGAAGTATATATAGCGGGAGCCAAAACCAAAGCAATGATGTGAAAAATAGTACAGTTACTGTAATCAAAATCAACGGAAAATGTTCGAAGCGGAAAAGTGTTGGAAAATATCTTGGATCGGACATGTCTTCCCTCTTTTCTTCCGTTTTTCTGTCTGGTGTCAGGCACCTCACTATACTGGATCAATCATTCCACACTCGAACTCATCATAGATTCTGAATAACAATTTTCGTATGTCGGCTTTAGCAGCAAACTCCAACAAGCGCGACCTCGGTCATGAAAGATTTCAGTTTCAACATTTAACTTCGCATTATAGTTTCGTACAGGTGCTCCTAAATCTTCATTCCAAATCGCAATAGTTGTGTCATCTACGAAAGGTGACAGGCACCATTTGGGAACATTTGGGAACACTTGGAAAAAAAGCTTTTCAATCCTTAATTTGTTTTCCAGTGACAGGCACCTTACATCAGCACCTCCCATCCGCAACATCAAACTCAATCCCCACAAAACAGCCAATAATCAAATTGGTCAAAATCGAAGTTTATAAAATCTGTGAACATCTTGTTATTTGAAGGGGTGATTTTGAAAGCACCTAAAACTGGATGTTCACTAGACAATCCGAAGGTTTTTTGCAAATCCTCACGCGAGAGTTTAGGAAGTACCGCTTCTCCCTCTACTAGGTAATCGGTGCCTGTCACCTTTTAGGAGGTTTATGGAAAATTTTATTCTTGGACGGGTTCTTCCTTTGCCTTTTCCTCTTCTGCCTTTGCTAGATAGTACGCTTCTTTCTCTAGATTACCTGCTTTTTTTGCAAAATCTGCTGCCAACTGATAATCAATTGAGTCACGTTGTACGTAATTCATCCGATATTCGGTCAACTCTGCCATCTCTAGCCATTTTTCGTCCGTTTGATACATTTGAGAAAGTATATTCGTCACCAATTGCGCATTGTAGTAATAAGGTTTCTTTCTTTCGTGGAAAGCAAGAACTTCCGCTTGAAACTGCTCGTTGCCTACTTCTGCTTCCGTTCTATACATAAAGTCTTCTACCGTATCATCTTCTGCTGCTAAATATGTTTTCAAATCTGTATACGTATAGTTCAATTGCTCTTCCAAAACGGTTTCAAAATCAGAGGATCTTGTCAGGTTACTCAGAACTGTATGCACAGCTTCGTCCTCCTTCGTATAGAGAAGATACTCTACAAGAAACTGACTCATGATATACTCATCACTCGTCAATCGATCCGTTGTTTCTTTTTCAAAAAACGCATCGACTTCCCATTCATTCATTACCTCCGCAAAAGGCAACGGGGCAAAACGATGACTGAATGCTTCTGCCACCCCTTCATGGAACCACATCGGAACTTTTTTATAACTGACATCTAACTCTTCCAAATAGTTGAACATACGGTAATGCGCATATTCGTGCGCATACCCGTGCAAAATTCTATCGTCATCCAGGTTCATGTTCAAAAGCATGATTTCACTTGAGGGAATATATATCCCATTAGCACCCTTTAGCATAATATTCATCACTAGATTTGGTTCAATTGCATACATAGTTACCTCAGGATAGTCTTTCGAAGCTGGTTCAAACCAAGCACTTGAGAGTTGGTCGATTTCATCTAAGTTTGGTTCAAATAGTTCCATAATGCGTTCTGGTTGATCTGTATATATGGTTACATGGTCGTATTGGAAAGTCTCCAGTTGTTCTTTTTCGTCACCTAACGAAAGCTCAAATATAGTTTTCATCCACCAGGATTGTACGGGTTGGGTATTCATTATTGTCCATGTGATAAAAAATGTGGCAAACACCACGACTAGCTTAAGAATAATCTTCTTCATAATAGCCTCGATTTCAATTATGTATTTGGGTGTAAATGGCAAATGGTGACAGGCACCTTTTGGAAACATATGGTAAATGGTGACAGGCACCATATAGACTATCCAAACATGAGCAGCGCAGAAAGCATCAATGAAAATACCCAAGCGACTGCAAGAATCGTTCCAATGGTAGAAGAAAGCTTGTCAGCGTTTCCTGACTGAATATCTCTAGCAATCCATAGAATCGTTCGGAAAAATAACAAGGTTAGGATAAGTGGTAATCCGTAGTAAAAGATGATAAGTTCTTCGATCAAGTATGGCTCCTCCAATGTGTTTCTAATGTATCAAGTTGTCGCAAGTGGTGAGTAAAATGCATATCCACTAGTGCGAGCCATTCCGCTGCCGTTAACCACCCAAATCCCCCATGCCGCACAGCAAGAGTGGGTTGAGCAAGCTCAATTTGACCCTTTAACGCCTCAATTCGTTGAGTCAAGGTCTCTAATTGAATCACCAACTCTTCTCGAGTGTAGCTATTATCTGGTGCTTGATTCATCTCGTCTGGAAGTGTAATTTTGATAGGCGGAAAACCACCACGTTCAAAGAGTTCTTCTCCAAATTTTGTTTTACCAGTCTGGAGTTCCCCTTTACCTGCTAGACAATTTTCTGCAGCTTCACAATATTCATGCGCCACAACAATACAGTGATCATAGACTTGGACAATTGACCATTCAGTAGAACTCGGCTTGAAGACTAATTGCTCGCGATTATAATTTTGAAGTTTGATTATAAAGATTTTGATACTAGTCACATCACAGCCCTACTTTCTGTTTACTCTTCAAAGATAGCTACAATTAAGTTTCAGTACTAACAAATAGTAGAGTTACTTATCAATAGCAATTTCACCAGTATAGGGGTCTACTATGTAACTCGTTTCACTACTTACACTTGAAAAATAATAGTTCACTCTTCCTGAAGTAGAATCCTCAATCAAAAAAAGACCACTAGCAGCCACCTCAACATTGTAAGTTCTTTCTACCAGGGCAAGAGAGTCGGAATGTTTATAAATCGGTCGATCAGAAATATAAAAACTTATTCCAAGTAGGTAAAGCAAACTAAAAGCGGTTCCCCACAATGTAAGTGATTTAACGGTGAGTCTATTTTTCACTTGAAGTACTATGAACAAAAACCCTGTGGTTATGAAGATGATTCCCGTCACCTGCAGTAAAGAAAAGTACTCATTTGCACCTGTTCGAGCTTCTGCATCTGTAAATATGTAAGAAATGCTAGAGATTCCAATTACTAAATATCCGCTGAGCAAGATTCCGATTTTTCTCATGACAATTCATCTCCCATGTCTACTCTAGTTCACATCCCCTAAATAAACCTCAGTCTTCTCTGCTCGTTGTAACACCTCTACTATCGCTTTTGGATATACACGAAATTTATGTAAATCAGTTAGTGGAATCCACTCAACACCAATTTGATCCGTATCAGGTTGTACAGGGGCGCCATTCACATTTTCACGAACTATACTGCATAGAAAATAAAACTCAATTTGATGAACGCCCTTATCAAAGTGAGCAAATTCATGGTTTTCCCCGATGTATTCTCGAATATGAATCAGTTCTTGTACTTGAACAGCCGCATCTAACTCTTCTAAACACTCTCGAATCACTGCACTTTTAAGGGTTTCTCCTTTCTCTTGCCCTCCACCTGGAAAGATATAAAAGAAACCCTCTTCATCGTGTTTTTTTATGAGTGCTATCTTGTCATCTTTTACTATGACAGCTTTTGCAGAATTTCTAATCCCCATCGTGTTCTCCTCTTACATTTGTTTGAATTTTTTCATTGTTCTTTCGTCCTTTAAAATGTAGTGGATTCAACCGAGTTACAAGATGTTACCTCTACTAAGTCGTCTGTTTTGAGAGCTTTGATTTCGCCTGTTTTTGGATCAATCATAAACTCTTGTATTTGTCCTTCTTCACCAGCAGCCACTCGGTAATGTTCATAATTTGTATCTAGGATTTGAATCGTCTTAAAATGACTGTCACGAATGGCTAGCGAATACTCCGCTCCCACACGCTGTTGGGCTTCTTCGTAAGTGTATGCTGGCTTATAGAGTTCATAACTGACTAGAAATACTAAAATAGTTAGAAATGAGATGATTGCAACTCCAATGGCAATGAGTCCATTGAGAAAAACCAGTGCGGAAATCAGTAGCGTCAGTCCGTTGCCAGATTTATAAGATACAAAGGTCATAATGGTTAGTAAAACACTTGCCCCGCATACCAAAAAACCCGTGGCTGCTAGTAGTCCTGATAATTTCATCCTTAACTCCCCTCATTGGTTAAACACTGTCATTTAAAAATCGAGTAACACTCTTCGTATAAAATTCGGGTTGCTGCTGGTGCACTAGATGACCCGCGTTAGGCAAGATTTCTACCTGTATGTGTTCTTCACCTTTGTATATTGCGTGACTCGCAGTTTCAGAAGGAAGTTGATTTCCTGAAATAATTAATACCGGACATTTATTATCTTTTAGCTTGCTCGTTTCCTCAAAGGGATACCAGTCTTCATCTTTAGCTAAAGTTAGAAATTCACGCCAATCAGATTTATGAAGAGTGTTAAAATAGTTTACGGTTTCTTGATTTTCTAACAACATCCTTTGATTTTCCTTCTGTCTTAAATGAAGGTCATTCTAGTTCTCCGGTTTCGTTGGTGTAACTCCCGAAATGATTAAACTCTTCGTAACCCTAGCGGGCCGGTTCGAAAAGTAAATAGCTACAAGAGCTCCGAGAGACGCACCGACTAAATGAATCTGCGTTACCCCTATTTCCGAAAGTGTTTCAAAAAGATCTTGTACACTGTCTTCAAAGAAATTTGAGAGGTTCGTTGACTGTGAATCTCCGTGGCCTCGTAAATCAAAAGCTAGTACTTTATAGAATTGACGGAAGTATTTTTGTTGGTAAATAAAATCTGTTGAGGAAGTTTCTAAACCACTGTGTAAAAATACAAGCGGTTCTCCACTACCTGATTCTCTATAAGCTAATTTCATTTACTTTCCACTCACATTTCCAATGAGTTCAAGAGCTTTTTTCATGTCAACATCAGCTTTTAGATGTAGTGGTGTCCATGGAATAGAGATATCTGGTAATACGCCAATTCCAGTCATTCCATTATTCTTGTCAATTCGGGAAAGTCGGGAAGTAGGGTACATAAATTCAAAACCCTCTTCCCACATTACGCTTGATAGGTTGGCATAATCATTTAATCCCAATGTTGCCCGTCCAATGACAGTGACCTTAGAGGACATTTTACAAAGTTCCACAAACGATTCTCCAGAGCTACCACACATATAATCTGAAAGTACAATGACATGCTTCGGATTATCCGTTCCTTTTATAAAGAGGTCTGGTAAAATATCGCTGAAATCAAATTCAACAAAGCCTTTCCCTCTATTTGTTGTCCATTCGCGTTTAAATACCTCAAGAAAATGTCGAGCCTGCTCATCCTCTGTTTCAGCGAGTTGTTGCTCGAGCAAACGTAATTCTCTTTTTGCACTTGCTTCTGTACAATTGAACAGCATTTTTTCATCTGTATTTGTAAGGTCTACACCTTCAGGGGGCATTATGTAGGGAAGCAGAGGAAAAAAGCTGCTATCACTTCCGCCATAGTTTACACGCACATCAACTATCCAAGCATCTACTGTTTCTAGTAACAAGCGATTGTCCTCAACTAATTTAACAACCGCATCAGGATTTAAGAAATCTGTAAATGTAATGAAGGCTATTCCGCTTTCTACTTTTATTTCATAAATTGATTTTCGAGTTTGTTTCTCAAATTTAGTAAGTTGAAATTCCTTAGTTTCATGCTCAAGCGTGATTACGTTAACTTTAGTTGCACTTAAAAGAACTTTATTCCAGTCCTGTCTCTCATGCAGATTTTCTTTAAACGTTTTCTTAAATTTCTCTGCCAAAGTAGGTATTGTCAGCCCATCAATCGACTCAATCTTCATACCAACTGTAAGCTTTTGTTCTTGTGTAACCGAAGTTATATATAAGTGGTCTTCATAGCGACGAACTTGAAAGCCTACTTCTTTTTGGCTTTGTTCAACTTTGTCAGTCTTACTAAAGAACATGTGCTTGTCTTCAAAATCACTTAAATATTCTTTAATTAGTTCTTCAAAATCTGCATCGGACATTGATTCATTTGCTTTCAGCTCAGCTAATTTCTTTCGGTAGATATCTGGTCGGTCCCACCCTTTTTTGTCCTGAAAACCGGCATAATCATTATGCATAATTTCAATAATTTCTTCTAAAATGTACTGCATCTAATTCTCCTTTTTAAACCTGCTCCTCAAAAAACGCCAATGTCTTTTGAATAATAGTTTCTTGATCGTTATCTAACGTTGCCACATGATAACTTTCTGGCAACTCGACTAACACTTTGTCACGTGAAGCGATAGTATCTAAGATTGTCTGGCTATTTGTAGGCGGGACAACATGATCTTCTGGTGCCACGAAAATAATCGTTGGGCACTGCACGCTTGAAAGTCCAGATTTCACTTCTTCCATAAAAGTGAGTAATTGTTTCACTGCAGCAACCGGCGTCTTTCCATACGCAAGTTCCACCACACCTGGCTTTTTGATATCGGAACCGATTGCATCCAAAAAGCGCACTTCTGCAGGAAGCTGTTTAACCCCTTCCATCGCTGGTACTTCAATCGCTGCATTGATCAACGAAATCGCCTTTAAGTCCGGATGATGTTGCGCCATATAGAGCGTCAAAGTCCCTCCCATGGAAAGTCCCGTCATATAGATAGTGTCGCAGCGTTCCGATAGCCAAGCGTAAGCTTCTTCGATTGAATCAATCCACTCTTGATAAGTCGAAGTTTCCATTTCTTCATGGTGCGTCCCGTGCCCCTTCAGTCTCGGCATAGAAACTGTATACCCCGCTTCAACAAATGCGTCTGCGAGTGGCTTCATACTTTGAGTCGTTCCCGTAAATCCGTGCGAAACTAGAACGCCTTTCTTTCCACCTTCGTATGTAAAAGCCTCTGCTCCCTTTAGTACTTCAAATTGTGTCACGTTCAATTCCTCCCCTAAAAATTGCGTGAATTTTCGTTCAATGGTCTTAAATCCATCATACCTTTTCATCGTTATCGTTACAATATATTTCCAAAGATACTAGTGATGCGCTAATTGTTTTGGTAGGATAGGAAAAGTTACTAATAGAATTGAGTTGTGCAAAAAAGTTAAGGAGTGTACGCAATGATTTTACATACAACTGAAGAAGGACAAGGCACTGCTATCGTACTACTTCATTCTGGTGGGATGACTGGGGATTCGGAGTATGAAGAACAAAGTAGCTATTTAGCAGAAAGAGGGTACCGCGTGATTCGGCCTGACTTGAGAGGTCACGGAAAATCTGTTGGACCGTTTGATCAGTTTTTTAATCGTACTGTAGAAGATCTGAAAGAAACTGTACTACATCTAGGAATCGAAAAATGCCATGTTGCTGGGGTTTCAATTGGTGGCGTTGCAGCAGTTTTGTTTGCTAAAAGATATCCTGAACTAGTAGTATCCGCTACATTTTCAGGAATTTCACCGACTATGGGGGAAGAGTATTCGGAGCGATTACAAGAAGAGCAAGCACATTATGAAACACTTTTTAAAGACGAGGAAATCTCTCGTATCTTGACTGAACTGCATACCAACAATGATTGGAAGGCTCTGCTGACTTCATTTAATACAGCAGATTTTTATCCTTACGAGCAACTAAAGTCAGTTGCCTCTATGGAAACGCCTCTTTTTTGCATAATGGGAGATGAATTACTACATGAAGTGGAGGCCGCTGCGGAGTTCAAGCGTCTTCAACCCGCAATGCAACTTGCAATCCTCCCATCCGCTGGCCACCTTGTTCATCGCGATCAGCCAGAAAATTATTCAAGGCACCTTTTAGAATTCATAAGTAGTATCGAAATTTAAATTAAATTTTGTCATCCATACCGACTCTTTTCATTTTTTCGTTCGTCTAGTCTTCTAAAGGAGGCTTTCATGAGAAACTCAATAGATTTACTTGACCTATATGAGTCTTATTCAGACGATGTCTATCGCTATTTGTTATTTTTACTGCGTAATAAAGAGGTTGCAGAAGATTTGACGCATGATACTTTCCTAAAAGTACATAGTTCACTTCATCAGTTTAACCAACAATCCTCTCTACGCACTTGGTTATTAAAAATCGCACGAAATACGGCCATTGACTACATAAGAAGAACCAAACGCGTACACTTTCTAGCGTTCGGCAAAAGGTCTGAGCCCATTACTATTAAGACACCTGAATTAAATGCTATTCAAAAAGCAGATGTTCGTCTCCTCTATCAAGCACTTGGCGAATTAAAAAAAGACTATCAAGAAGTCCTGATTCTCAGGAAAATCCAAGAGTTGTCGATACGTGAAACCTCTGAAATTCTTGGATGGTCTGAAGACAAAGTAAAAGCAAAATCTGCTCGTGCTTTGTCCAAGCTAAGGGAAACTTTCTTAAAAGAGGAGGGGACGAAATGAAAGAATCATTCGACGCTTTATTTAAAGAATTAGCCGCTGAAGAATTGGATCAGTCTGTGAGGCATCGCCATATAAATTCTCTGAGGATGTCGAAAACAAGTTTACCAAAACGTCGTAAACTCACACCTTATTTCGTTGGAATGGCATTAATTAGCGTCCTAACAATACTAGTGTTTCAATCATTCCTACCACTGTCCGATAGGAATTCCGCCTATTCCACTCTTGAACCGTATCGAACAGTCATTGCACAGACAAATCAAGAAACACTTTTCCGGGCTACGCTTCCGACTCGACCAGAAGCAAAAGAAATTCTTCTAGAAGATCGAAAATGGAAATCGACACTTCATTCCTTACTACTACAGTTAGAAGAAGTGCAGGAAGTACCTGGCACTCTACTATTCGACTTCGCCATTTATACGGAAGACTCATCCATCACGCGATTCAAAGTCTATGAAACACTTGATGGATATCAGCTAAAAGATGTAGACACTTCCCTCTACTATTCTACAACCAATGACAGCTTATTCGATCTCGTAACTATGATGAGAAATACGTATAATTAAAAAAACCAAGTACGCTTCCTATTCTTAGGACGTACTTGGTTTTTAATTTATTCGTAGAACCTTCACGATCTAATCTCCTTGCTTCACATTTTCTTTCATATCCATTAACAACACACCTAAAAATACTAAAACACTAAGTGAAAATATACCCGCTAGCAATTTAAAATCACCAAATGTCGCCTTCAAAAAATCGGCGTACCGTGGAATTCCAAGTCATGTGATGAACGGCATTACAATCAGTGCAGTGGCAAACCCCATTAGAAAATACCATTTCTTCTTCATCTCATTTCCCCCTCATTTGGTCCAATTCTCCCCCTATACCCGAATTACTCAACTCCTTATCCTATTTACTCACTGATCTCCATCAACTGATGATAATTCTTCTCGAAAAAGTTTTCTAAATGATCATGTAGCGGTGGGTCAAACGAATGATACGCTTCATCGGCCGCTGCAATTCGCTCATAAAAAACCTCTTCAAACTGCATGTCTTGTTCAAGTTGTGTATAAACTGTCCATAACTCCAACCCATGATGTTCCAAATTAGCCGCATGCTCCATAGCTCCGATTTTCTCTAAAGCTTCAACGGTATTTTTCAGGAAAGTCTTCGCACCATACTCTTTAAACCGATAGTCAAAGTGATAAAGAAATGCTTCATGCCCACCTGACTCTAACTCTGAATAATAAGCATATGCATGCCATGCGGTGTTTGTAATCTCAGTATCCCCAGGCGTTTCATTCTCTACTATCGTTTCAATCGATGCATTCCATTTCTCTTCTGGCGTTTCAAGTTGATCTTTTCGAAAAGCTAACTTTGTCCACATGTGCATAACTCCTCTCTACTCAGTGATGACTTGCTTCTTCCGGAACCGATTCCAAATAGCGTGGATAATCGATGCTAGTAATGTTAGAAATGCTAGCAAATATAAAATTCCCGAGATGCTGCCTGCCCCTTGATTGAAAACAAGACCTGTCATTAGTAACACTAAAAAAATCATCAAGTAATACTTCACCTTCACACCCCCTTATTTTCTTCTTTGGAAGATGTCAGTGAAAACAGCAATGATTATAAAAGCGATTATCGCAATTGCTAAAAAGACCATCTGATCATACCTCTTTTCTTGTTGTACGGATTATATCCATTTAAGTTCCCAAAATCCTATTTATTTCTCAAAAAATGGTATACTAAAGGAAAGTAGGAAGGAGTGCATTTCATGTATATTTTAGGATTTCTACTCGCTGTATTGACTTTTGGCATTTTGGCTGACCTACGCCGCGGAAGCTTCAGGTCGCGAAAAGCACATGACACTAACCCGAACAGTGTACACTCACCAAATGCTGCAAACTCTGCACACAATACTTCTCACAACGAGATGTATATTCCGTAACTATGTTTTTTATTATGGCTATGCTGGTGTCGTTTGTCTTCTTGGTTTCACTAATTTCAGTTTTACTATATTTAGCCTTTCAGTTCGCCAAAGGTCCAAAAACGCCTATTAGTTGGTTTACTTTAACACTTCTCACCCTTTTCTTTATAATGACGATTTGGAGTACATTTGGCAATGCTAGTTTGCACTAAAAAACACGAACCCTACACAAGGATTCGTGTTTTTTTCTATTCGTCACTCATACGTTTTTTAAATAGTACAGCGGATACAATTACAGTGACTACTGCCCATACCGCTAGTACCACAAGAGACACAACGATATCAGAAGTTGCTCCTGCTACACTATACTGCTCAAGTAGAAGCAACTGTGCACTTGGCAACCATTGAAATACTTCTAGAACCGGATAACGATCCGCAAATAACAAGACGAGTGGTCCAAACGAGAATACAATCATGACAGGAAGAATTCCAACTGAGGCTTCCATCACTGTCTTCGTATATAGACCTACAATCAATCCCATGGCCAAATAGAATAGTGTAGATAAGACAAGGGCAACCCCCATCGCAGCTAAATTGGCAGGTGAGAACTCTAAAATCCACATGCACATACCCAATACGACCACCGTGATGACAAATACTAAAGCACTCTTTCCAATCAGCACATCTGCTATAGATGCCGGGGACAACAGCAAGCTACGTAGAGTATTGTGTTCTTTCTCCTCAGCAATCAAACAACTCTGGATAAACGCAGTAATCATCGCAAATGTTAAATTGATGGGCATGAACAAACTCTGAAGATCCATGTCCCCTGTCATACTATAGATAAATGCTAGTGCTAGTGGCATAAGCACCATCGTCGAGATTGCATAATTTCGGTAGAACTCTTTATAGTCTTTTACAAAGATTGCTTGGATTCGTTTAACAGATACATTCATGATAATTCTCCCCCCGTTACACGCATAAATAAATCACCTAATGTTGGTTCATTGGAATGGACACGACGAATTCGTTGTGCCGCCGCCCACTCTCTCATTTTGTCCATTGTCGCTACTTGATTTACTGGTAACTCATGTGATTCGCCACACGTCAATTCCACTTCAATCACATCATTGCGGTACGCATCTTTTAATTCTTCTGGAGAACCACTCTCTCGAATTTCTCCTTCGTGTAAAAAAGCAACGCGGTGGCACAGCGCTTCTGCTTCATACATATCATGTGTCGTCAGTAAAATCGTTGTGCCTCTTGCATTCAGCTTTCGCAATCCCTCATGAATATGATGCGTGTTCACTGGGTCAAGCGCTGATGTTGGCTCATCTAAAAACAAAAGCTCTGGCTTATGAAGGATAGCACGCGCCAATGTGACACGCTGCATCATTCCGCGAGACAACTCTGATACTTTTTTCTTCTTACTAGAAACCAAATTCACAAACTCAAGTGCCTCATCCATTGCCGATACCGGAAGATCATAGAGGTCACAGTACATTTTTAGGTTTTCTTCTATAGAAAGTCGTTTATATAAGCCGCTATTATCCGTTAAGACACCAAAGCGCTTACGGGTCTTGCTTTGCTTCACTTGTTCACTGGATTCACCGAAAATCATCACAGTTCCTGATGATGGATCCAGTTGACCCGTCAAGATTTTAATAATAGTGGATTTCCCAGCACCACTCGGCCCAAGCAAACCTAAAATCTCACCTGACTGAATTTCCAAGTCTACATTTCGTAGTGCTTCAAACCGACTAAAACTTTTCTTTACATTTTCCATTTTAATGGTAACCGACATATAAATGGCCTCCTTTGTTGTTTTCCTACACTGAGTGTATGAAAAGATAGGGAGGCCCGCAGTAGATTAGCGGTGAATCGTTTCCGAAATTTGCTGAATGGTGGAAATTTCGACATGAATGGTGCCGATTATTTCCCAGGAAATATTATGATATGCCAAGAAGTTCTTTTAACGGACTTAATTTGGCACGAGATAAGGGAACCAATGTCGTTTTTTCGACATCCAACTTGATACTATAGCTATTTTTCGTCCAACTGACTAGCTCTCGTACTTTTTGCAAGTTTACAATGTATGACCGGTGACATCTATAAAATCCATACGGCTGTAACCGGACTTCCAGTTCCGTTAATGTCAAAGGACTCGTATAAGCAACACCTGCAACATTGATATAAACCGTACCATCTATACTTTCTATATAGTCGACTTCTGGTGGATTGAACAACAATGTTTTGTCATTATGTTTCACTTGAATTTTATTGACCTTGAACTGTGCTGGCTCTTCATTTTGAGTAGCTGTCTCATCTTGAAATTCCAATTTATGGATTCCTCGTTCGTCCATTCGATAAATCTTGTCCGTCACCGGCAAAAGGTCTTCTAAATTGCTACTAAGCAAAACTAGAGATTTTCCTTGTCTCTCAATACCTTTTAAAATTTGGTCTACTACATGACGCCCTTCTAGTTCGATCCGGTGGAACGGTTCTTCGATAACTACCCAGTCATGACGTGAACAGTAGGGTTTGATTAGCGTCAATGTGTTGCGTTTTGTTTCGGATAATTTCTTCACTTTGGTACGTGCTTCTGTTATAAGATCGAATGTCTTCAATAATTCTGGTACGGACCATTCAACCTCTGCTAATTTGGTATAGTATGCAATGGTTTCTTGTACGGTCAGATGGGGATAATGCCCGTCTTGCACCTAATGTACATAGGCAGACTTTTCAAATTGGCGCATGACAGATGCTGCTCGTTTCATATCCACTAACAACCCTGTCACACCTTCTGTGAATGTATACTCTGGAATCCACACACGATTTTGCTCTGTCACTGCGGTAAGCGTTAAAGTCATATCCTGTCCTCACTTGTCGGTCTGTCTGATAATGCAAGCATACCATGAGAAAACATGCAAAAAAACACGTAACCCCGAAGAGATACGTGTTTTTGTAGATTAAAATAGCAAAGGTATAATTAAACCGGCTAATAGAAGTATGAGTGCACCACCAAGTCGAGATGAAATCTGAGCAAACGGCATCAACTGCATACGTTTTGCAGCTGAGAGAACGGCTACATCGCCTGTTCCACCCATGTTTGCCATACAAAGACCTGCTGTAATTGCAGACTCAATCGGATAAAATCCTACAAGGCGTCCGACAAGCGCTGCTCCTAGTACCGCCCCAAGTACTACACCAAAAACAGTGACGACATAAGGAATAGTTAATGCTGCAAGAACCGTTTCAAGGTCCGTGTATGCTACTCCAATTCCAAACAACAGTGCTAACGTCCAGTTTTTCGCAACAAATTTGTACCATTGGTTTGCTCCATCTAATACGCGTTCTGGTAACCATCCCGCAATTTTCGCTACTGCTACTGCAATAATCATGAGAGCGTAGGCATGAAGAGGAATAAAACTTGCTAGTAATCCTCCGATTGCAAAGAACGTAATAGCGATTGCTAACCCAATCCCCATCTTCTTAATATCGAACGGAGTTTCTTTTTCCGTGAACTCGAATCCTTTTAATAGTTGACCATTTCCTGATAACGATGGACGTTTGTTCCCTACGATATTCAGTACACTCGCTAAAATAATGGCAAAGACATTTCCTAACGCCAGAGCCGGCACGAGCATCGAGATATAGTAACTCGGTGTGTTCCCCATCATCTCACTGTAGATCTGACTCATCGGAACAGCGCCTGCTCCCATTCCGCCGCCCATGATCGGCATCGCCATGACAAGTACTGCCTCAGAAAGGGAGAATCCAACAAGCACTCCGAAGAGAGCAGCTAAAATGATGGCGCCGATGACTGCTCCAAAGATCGGAACAAAGTACTTCAGTCCAACTTTCACTAACACTTCTTTATCCATTCCCAAGATACTGCCTGTGATCAGTGCCGCAATATAGAAATCTAAAAAGCCACCTGTAGTCATGAAGTCATTGATCATCGTGACGGTTGATGCTGGAATCAAATCTGCATAAACCATATACGCCGACCCAAAAATAGCGACAATCGCACCTCCACCCAAGTAAGTGCGGACGATTGGTAACCGGTCCCCTGCCCAACCGAGTAGTTCTCCTAATACCATCATGACTAGTAAACTTCCAATCATGCCACCTGGAAGATTTCCAGTATACATGCTGACCATTGTAACCGCTGCGAGTACCCCAAACCAGACAAGCGGCAATCCGAAAATCGTAATGCTTTGTTTTTGCTCTCTCGCGTGTGACAGAGAGACACTTTGATTGCGTGCTGCAATTGTCATTTCCATTCACTCCTTCATCCTCTTTGTAAAGAAAACGCTTTCAATAAGTGTGTTTATCATACTGAATGCTTTCTCAATCGCAAAGAATATGAAAGTAAAAATAGTATTGTAAGTAAAAAAAGTAGAGGCCCTCGTTATGAGGTTCCCTACTTTATATAGAAAATTGGTCGTTTTTCATAGGTTTTGCCGTGCGCTTGTAGTAGTAGACAGGGCGACCTACCCCGTACTCCAATTGCTCGTCGAGAAATAGATGACTTGCTAAGAATTTCAAATACTTTCGAATGGACACCCGGGAGAGGGAAGCTGCTTCTGCCACTTCATCTGTCGAGAACCGCCTCCCGCCAAATGTCTTAATAACGTCTAGCACATGATCGAGCGTTGTTTTTGTAAGCCCTTTAGGTACCAAGATTTGCGTCGATTCTTGATGAGCTTCTGTATGAAGAAGCGCATCAATGTCCTGTTGACTACTTTGACCACTACTCTTGATAAATGTATGATGGTGCTTGAACTTTTCCAGCGCTGTGTGTAACCGGTCAAACGCGTATGGTTTGATCAAATAATCGATTGCTCCAAGACGAAGGGCCTGTTGAATCTGTTTCGTTTCAGAAGCTGCCGTTATCAAAATCACATCTACGCTTGCCCTCTCTTCACGCAATTCCTGTAAATACGAAAGGCCATCTTGACCGGGCATGTAGACATCAAGTAGTACGAGGTCTATTTGGTCGTTTGCAAGAAAGCTTCTCGCTTCTTTAGGTGAATGGGCGACTCCAACGCAGGAAAAATCGTCTGTTCGCTCTATGTAGGAACGATTCAGCTCTGCCACCATCGGGTCATCCTCTACAATCAGTACGCGAATCATGTTTCTTCCCTCCCTTCTATCGGAATTATGACTTGGATAGTTGTTCCGTTTCCTACTACTGAATCCACTTCCAGTGAGCCATGAAGGCTCTCAACACTAGTTTTTACAAGGTACAATCCGTAACCACGTGTTTCTCCTTTTGACGACTGCCCTTTTTCGAAGAACAGGTCAATTTCATCGGATGCCATTCCTGGGCCATCATCTTCGACAGTCAAGGTGAGTAAGTCGTCTACACATGACAAGTCGACCGTCACGTTTCCTGGAGGTGTTTCCATCGCTGCTTCTAATGCATTGTCCACCAAGTTCCCAACAATCGTCACTAAGTCGTGGGCCATCGTTCCGTCTGGCAATACCGGAATATCCGTCTCACAAAATACAGCTAGCTCAGCACCTTGTTCACGTGCAAAACTGATTTTCCCGAGCAGGAATCCTGAGAGGATTGGGTCATGAATCTGTTCAGTAATACGATCAGTTTCCTCGATCTGATGTGCCGCAAGTTGTGTGATGTAGCGCTTCATATGCTCTGTATCGCCTATTTCTGCTAACCCTAGCAACACTTGCAATTGATTGCGGAACTCATGCGACTGCGCGCGTAAAGAATCTGCGTACAAGCGAACACCCGTGAGTTGCTCCGCTAAACGATTGACTTCTGTCTTGTCCCGGAACGTCGAGATGGCCCCTACCACTTTGCCGTTCACCTCTATCGGAATCCGGTTGACAATGATAGTCGTGCCGTTCAACTCTTGTTGCTCATCGTATTCGGCCCTCCCTGTCTCCAACACAAGCTCTAGACGAGAGTGTGGAAGATAGGAGGAAATCAATAAACCTACGGGATTGTCACCTCGGATACCCGCTTTTTCAAAAATATCACGAGCAGAGCGGTTCACATATGTGATGATTCCGTGTTCATCAATCGCGACAATGCCTTCTCGGACGGTTTGGAACATCCGGTCTCGTTCTTGATAGATGCGAGCAATTTCAACGGGTTCAAGTCCGAGTAGGCTTTTTTTGATGTAGCGGGCGAGTAAGATAGCGCCGATGATTCCAGCTAAAATCCCCACTGCAGAACCTAATAGAATCATTTGATGATTTTCAAAAATCGCTGCATCCACTGCATCCAGTGAAATCCCTGTAGAAACAGCACCGATTTGAACACCATCTTTATAGATGGGTGCAAATGCACGCACAGAATAACCTAGCGTTCCTTCTGAAATGGAAATATACTCTTCTCCTGCCAATACCCGCTGTTCGTCTCCACCAACAAACCGGTTCCCAATCTGCTCTGGATTCGGGTGCGATTGCCGAAGACCGGTCATGTCCATCACGACAATAAATAAAACATCACTCGCTTGTTGGATACTCGACGTATACTCTTGAATCGTCCCTTCAATTTCATCCGTCAGTAACTCGTCTTGGACAATCGAGGATTCTGCGACTGTACGTGAGATGATCCGCGCTTTTTCTTCAAGCTCTTCTTGCGTATCTTGGCTCGTTTGGACTGAAATCAAAATATCGGTTACGAGTAGAGAGACAGCGACGACCGCTATGACAAATAAGCTGATCACTGTCGTCAATTTCCATTTAGGCCGTCGCATACTATACACCTCTCTCGTTTTTCTTTATAGTAGCATACTCTTATGCCAAGCTTTTGTAGACGTTGGCCATTTCGATTGCCGTGATAGCCGCTTCTGCTCCTTTGTTCCCTGCTTTCGTGCCCGCCCGTTCAATTGCTTGCTCGATGGATTCTGTTGTCAACACACCAAAGACCGTTGGAATACCGGACTGCAAACTGACAGCCGATACGCCTTTTGCCACTTCTGCACAGACATAATCAAAGTGTGGTGTAGCACCTCGAATGACTGTCCCAAGCGTGATGACTGCGTCGTAATTCCCGCTATCCGCTAACTTTTTCGCTGCAAGCGGAATCTCAAATGCTCCGGGTACCCACAGAATCGTGATGTCTTCTTCTTTTACTCCGTGACGACGTAATACATCTTCTGCCCCGCCTAATAGTTTGCTCGTAATGAACTCATTAAATCGTGCCACAACGATGGCTACTTTTAAATCCGTTCCAACTAAATGTCCTTCGATAATCTGTTTCATGAAAATTCCTCCTGTAGGTGTAAGATAGTGTCCAGCTTTTGTTGGTTCGTTTTCAGATAAGCTTGCAGATGTTCAATTGAAATTAGCACCAGTCCATGTTTGTCAGCTAATTCTTCAAGCTCCGGACGTCGTGCCATCGTGCCATCCGGATTCATAATTTCACAAATAATGCCGACTGGCGCTGCCCCACAAAGTAGTGCGAGGTCTACGGCTGCTTCTGTGTGACCAGGTCGCTCTAAAACGCCACCCGGTTTCGCAATGAGCGGGAAAATATGACCTGGACGTACAAAATCATTCGCTTTCGTTGCAGGATCTGCAAGCAGTTGGAGCGTCTCTGCGCGCTCGTGTGCACTGATTCCAGTCGTGGATTTCACAGAATCGATGCTGACAGTGAATGCCGTGCCATACGGATCTTTATTAGTAGCAATCATCGGTGGAAGCTCAAGACGCTCTGCCAGCTCCTTTGATACAGGTGCACAGACAAGGCCTCTTCCTTCTGTCACCATAAAGTTGATGAGTTCCGGTGTCGCATAGTCTGCTAATGCTAAAAAATCGCCTTCGTTTTCACGGTCCTCGTCATCGACCACGATGATCGGACGCCCTTTTTTCAGTTCTTCTAACGCCACTTCGATTACTTGCATGTCCATTCCTCCTCACGCATAACCGTTCTCTTGCAGAAAACTATGCGTCATCGTTGATTTTTTTGGACGTTCTTGTTGCGCTGCGCCAAGGATATATTTTCCGAGGACATCAAACTCCAGGTTGACGAGATCGCCTGGTTGTTTTGTGTGTAAAATGGTTTGTTCGGCCGTATGTGGAATCAACGAGATCATAAGAGTATCCGCTGTGAGACCGAAAATGGTCAAGGATACCCCGTCCACGCTAATGGACCCTTTCAAAATGACGTAGTTCCGGAAAGACTCCGGGAACTGAACCGTGATCTGCAATGCATTTTGGTTCATCTGCCGGTTTATGATTTCTCCAACAGCGTCGCAGTGACCGGTTACGAAATGTCCACCGAACCGACCATTCGCTGCCATGGCTCGTTCTAGGTTTACGCTTTGGCCTCGGTTCAATCGACCGATTGTTGTGGCTGCATATGTTTCTGGCATGACATCGACTGTAAACTGATGGTTTGTGAATCGCGTAACCGTCAGACAGACTCCATTGATGGCAATGCTGTCCCCCAACTGGACGTCAGTCAGGATTTTTTCAGCAGAAATCGTCAGTTCCATGGCCTCGCCTGTCTTTTTGATGGAAAGGACTGCGCCAAGTTCTTCGATGATGCCTGTGAACATTCGTGTGCCTCCTTTACATATTTGGTTGTGTCCACCTAAGAAGGTGCTTGTCCATCTTGAAAAAATTTAAAAGTGTGTGAAAGTGTGCTCTGATTTGAGCATAATGCGAATGGGATTGTATCCACCCCGGGGTCGTCGGGTGGTGAGAGAAGGATGGTTGTGAAGGATGGTTTGTCTGCATAGTTCTTCTGGTAAAGAGAAATCAAGTTTCATGTCATCATAATCGTTCATCATAACCTCCTTGTTGTTTGACTTGTTTTTGTCATGCACAAAAATACCCCCACCTTTTGAAAGGTGAGGGAGAAAAAAGCAGCACAAAAAAGCGTTTAAAATCGGTTGATTTTGAAACGTTGTGTTTTCCTTCTCCCATCCAGACTTTTACTGTCGGCTTTGGAGTTTCACCAAATCCACCGCTTTCTTTTCACAGAAACCGGGTCACGGACTAAGAGGCCATGCCTCATCACCGCCGGTTGGGAATTGCACCCGACCCCGAAGGAAATCCTATTCACGCCCTTACTATACCAAAATCAGATTTGTCTGTATACAGAGAGGTTATTTGACACTATCTCTTTTTTTCAAACTAGTCTTTGATTGAATAATTTTCAAAACGATTAAAATCACTACGAAAAACAGGAAGGAAAACCCTGCGTACATTAGCGCTGATCCTAAAGGATAGTTTACTGCATAGTCTAATTGCGCCTCTTTCATTTGTTGTTCTGTTAGTAAATGAAAGTCCTGAATTGGAATGAGTAATGCACGCAGAAAGAATCCAATGAACAGTAGCATCAAAGCGATAGTTGCTGTAGTGACAAGTGTGCTTTTTTTAAACAGAACTTGCATAGACTCGCCTCATTTCTCCAATGTTCATAAGGATTTAAAAGAAGATAAATTCTATTTAGGAATTTGAAATTCGGTAGCTAAAGTGTAGTTTTCTAGTTCATTGTTAACATTAAAAAGAATCCGGTAATCGCCGGCATCTAATTCTCCGTAAATCCCTCTCCAGTCAATCGCCATGTCTGTACAGGAATTCTTATCTGTGCCTAGCCCTTCGTCCGTAAAAGCGAATCTTCCTCCGACAACATCGTTCACCACATACCAGTCCCCCTCAATCTTTCGTTCAAGAGAGAAGGATCCGTTGTAGCCAACAGAATGTTCAGCACTATTGATGAGATGAAGTGTTAACCCGCTTGGAGTCAGTGTGTCGTTGAGAACTTCAAGGCTGACCTCATCCAAAGTGTTCACTTCAGTCACATCAGATTTCACTAATTCCGCTGACTTTTCGGAAAAGGAACAACCAGTTAATAGGCTGAGAAGAAGAACAAAAAGCAGTAGACTATGCCGCATCCTCATCTTTCCTTTCTGGTTTAGAGCGTAGTTTGACTAAAGCGACGCAAATTTGCAATCTAGCGTCGATTTGGACAATTCTAGCGACGAAAACGCCAGTTTCAGCGACGAAAGCGAGCATTCGCTTATCTACAGCGACGAATATCTCCAATCCAGCGTCGATTCGGGCAATTCTAGCGACGAAAACGCCAGTTCCAGCGACGAAAGAATTATTTCACTGGCGGAGAATAGAAAATACGCATAGTAATCCGTTCGTCCATGGCAACTTACTTTAAGCGCTCTTCATTGGTCTCCCAATACCGTTCCAACTCACGGGCCACCTGTTCCGTCTGAAACCCTTCCACCCGTCGCTTCCCAGTATTCTCAAACGCGACTTCATCTTCGATTTGAATATATGTACGATCAATCTTTCGGAAGACATACATATTGCCTTCATACTCACCACTGCGAAAATTATCTAAAGTAATGAAATCATAAAGAGTTTTGTATGTTTCCGCATCGATTAGTTCATCTTCAAATACTTGCTCCAAGTAGTTCATCGGCTTCCTCCTATCGAATCACCTTTCGAATCTCATCTGCATCTTTTGCAGAAATCTTATATACTTCCTCGTAATTCACTGTATAAGTCACTAATGCTTCTTCCCCTTCTTCCCCTAACCACAGATGCAGTGGATGACTTGGAAGACCATTTTGATACTCGACCATCAAATCATACTCTGGTGTAGCTTCTGGAAGTACGCCACTCTGCAACTTGGCATTTCGCAGAGCTGCTTCTAGAACGGCAATCTGCTCTACCTCTTCGATAGCTACTACACTTTCTTCATTGTTCAGGCCAAGCCCCGTAGATTTCGAAACTCTTATGGTCTCAATTTTCTCGTCGAGGAGTGCAAGACGTTCTCCTCCCACTTGATACATTGCATACGTCGCAACAGCTACAACTCCCGCGGCCACTAATGCCCCTAGCAATTTCTTGTTCATAGTTTTCACCTTTTCTCTTTAGACGTTATTAATCTAGTGGATGTTACTTGGAAGCCCTTCTTTTTATTTACAGGAACGCTCACTTTCTTCATACTACTAGATAGCAGGAAGAGAAGAAATACTTTTCACAGAACGGAGCAGTAACATGACAACTTATGTACGACTAGCAGCATCTCAATTAGAGATGGCAGCCGAGTGGTTGGCAAACATCAATAGCCAAACGACGTCTCATTCCGGTTATTGCGGGACTTCAAAAGAAGAGATTTTAGAGAGTTTACATGAAGATTTTGTTGAAGGCGAGTTGACATCACTGGTTGCGGAGCTTGAAGGCGAGACGATCGTCGGGTTGATTGGATTTGATTACGAGGAGGATTTTGCGGAAGTGTGGGGACCCTTTATTTTTTCTCCGAATCCAAAAGAAACTCTAGCCTTATGGAATTTCGCTACGAATGAATTTCCGCAGCTTCAAACATTTTCGTTTTTCATACATAAGGACAACAGAACGCAACAAGAATTCATGGACACACTTCAAGCAACGCTTCGCGGAAAGCATTTGTATTACAGACTTCAACTACCGACCAAGACCGCATCACACAAATTAACTTTCGAGATATATTCCAATCAGGACGTTCAGGAATTTGTGGAACTCCATGACACTGAGTTTCCTGATACGTATTATGATGCCAAAACGATTCTGGAGCGTTCCCTTCAACAAGGCCATACACTCTACTTCGCTTATTTCGAGAAGAGCTTTGTCGGGTATTCCTATTTCGAGGAAGGAACAGACTCTATTCATTTAGAATATTTCGCTCTCAATTCAGGTTATCGCGGGCAAGGTCTTGGGGAAGAATTAATGCGCGTGACTCTTGATCAAGTGACCTCTGCGAAGAAATTAGCTTCGGTAACATTAACTGTAGATTTATTAAATAATGCAGCCAATCCTTTGTACGAAAAAGTTGGATTTCAAGTTGAGAACGAGCTTTGGCATTACAGGTTAGAAATTAAATAATTCTTCTATAATTCCCAGTATATTCATGATACAGTTGTAAGAAAGTGAGAGACAAAGGGGAGTATATATGAAGAATTTAATACGCGGAATTGTGCTTTTTGGAGCGGGCACTATTTTGATGAGCGCGACTTTGCTTGCTGCTACAATCTACGCAACGAGTACTGAATCATGGTCAGGAAATTCTAAAGTGGGCTCTGTCTTATTCGGTGGTAGTTATGTAGATTCAGAGCCACTTTTATTAGGATTTCCGTTTGTCGTAGGTGTCTTATTATTTGTTTTCGGAGCTACAATTATTTTCATGCAGTGGTACAAAGAATGGTTAAAAGAAGCCGATGCAAAGCTTGAGCTTGAGAAATTGAAAGCTGCAGCACCTCATAAAAGTTAGGATTCCCTGACTTTTATGAGGTTTTAACTCACCACCCGCCGATCAAACTGAAACAGTGCCAATAAACTCATACTTCCCACGTAAGTTGGAAGAGCAACACTCATCGACACATCGAGCCACTCACCAACCGGTTTAGAAAAATCACCGAGAACGGCAAAATAGATAATCGTGACAAGGACAGCTCCAAATCCTAACGTCGTAGCGGACAATTGCCATTTTTCTCTTGCGAGGAACGTAAAACTGATTACAGAGAAGAGTAACGCTGCTGCTACACATATATACCAAATCATCATCTGTGTGCCATTCGTGGAATCCATATTTCCAAGCATCGCATTACTAAATAGAGCACCAACGCTACCTAGTATCACGAAATTTATAATAGCCCAGGCTTTTCTCTTCAAATACAAAAAAATAATGGGACTTGCCACAGCAAGTAGCAATGAAAAAACTATAAGTGTATCCGTCACGCTTCTCCCTCCCTCCTGGTCAATCCGGCTTCAAAAATTTATACGACAGCCATATACCTACAGCTGTCAGTACTACTCCAAGCACTACTAATCCTATCAGTAAATTTCCTATAACCATCTTCTCCACTCCTTTCTGATATATACGAAAGGAATTGGTAAATAGTTTCAGATAAATTAAATTTTACATACTCACAATCATTAAAGAAATGTGAAAGATGAAAATGACTGGTAAATTGTACATTTTAAATGTACATTTATTGAATATAATATGTACACATGATAAAATGGAGGTGAAAGTAATTGAGACGGGAGGAGAAAAAGATGGCAGCTACAACTGGTTTTATTGATGTGAAGCAAATAGAAAAAGAATTACCAAATCGAAATCGTCTAATCGCTTCAGAACTCCGCTACAGTAAAAAATGGCAGGCACTTTTGGACCAATATGCCACTGTTGAAATTATGTTAAACGGAGAAACTGTTGCACAATTGAGTAATCCTACTGTCATTCCCGCTCTACTTAATCGAATTTACGAATTAGAAAATGAATTAGAGCAATTACTGGTTGAACAACTATATGCAGAGCGCTTAAATGAAACAGATCGCAAATCTGGTGATGAGTTAAAGCAAGGGGCTGAAGACATACTGCTCCACTACATTGACTCTGGAAAAACTGAATGAATATAAATACAACTCTAGTCAAAGATGCTATCGCTCAAATTTCAGCGATTCCTAAACTCTATATGGATCCACAACATTTAGTCCTTGATTTGTTAGCACTTACTAGTGTAGAAAGTTTTGATACAGATGAAAAATTCTCCTCTGTTATTCGAACATTAATTCACTCTTTAGAAATAATTTCAAAATTCCCAGAAAGCGGAGAACCCTTAAAGAATGATTTTTATGGCTATTACTCTTATCATTTTTTGAGTGATTATCCGTCAAATCCTCCACACGATGACATGCGGATTGTCTATACTATCCAAAATGCCCAACTCTGGATCATCGGTTTCGGTCACAGGTACTTACCATCTGACATTTACGAGAAAATTAGAAGCACTAAAAGACACGCACCTTACTAGTTGCTCTTCAAAGAGAAACTTATACACTTTACAAAAGAGGCCCGGTGAAATTTTTTCACTGGGCCTCCTTCCATCATTTATTGATTCTAACTCGCATAGATTCAACCTTTTTTAAGAAATATATAAGACAACAAGAGTCCTCCACCAATTGTTACTACACAAAGGATTAATAACCACATCAACATACTTCCCATAGTCTTGCCGCCTCTCATTTTAAATTTCTTCGTGAGAAATTAATTACGAGTTATTTATCAAAGGCACTTATCTTTTGAGTGTTATTTTTACTCCCATCACTATCATAACAACACCTGTCACTATACCGATTCCGATCAAACCAAAGATTAGAATATCTGCCATACATTAATGCCTCCTTCTTACTACATAGATAGCTCTTCAAACTTTAATTAAGTATCTTGGCTTTACGTCAAATCTTTAAACTTCTTATCATACGAAACACGCGTGTGAAAATCTGCTCGCCATTCTTCAACTAAATCTTCACTTCCAGCATATCGAAACACATTTAAGATGTTTTGAAGTTCTTTATGATACTCGAACTCCTTCTGTTTGACCAACTGCAACGCCATATCATAGCCAGCAGCAGCACTTGGTGCATCCCCTTTTTCTTTAAAACGACTTGCCATATAAATCAATAAATCCGCTTTGGCAGGATTAGAAAGCCAACTTGCATCCAGCTCAGCAGTCACATATGGGAATAGTTCATCTAAACGGTCCTGCTTCACCAGTCGATCCGTCTGCTTTCGGACCTTTTTTAACATTTTCTCTTGGTACCGGGAATACTTGATTTTTTCAATCCATTTCATTGTGAATACCCTCGCTTCTTACTTCCTACATTGTACTACGAGTATAAATTAAAATCGTTTCATTTGTATGTATTGATTAATCGATTATAATCGATTACTATTGATTATAATATAAGTAATCAATTAGTGAGGTGATTGGCTTTGAAATTCGAAGAATCATTAACATTAGAATTTAAAAGAGAATTAACAGAAGGAATAAAAAAAGAAATTATTGCCTTTGCAAATACCTCTGGCGGAGATTTATATATAGGAGTAGACGATGATGGATCAGTAGTTGGATTAGATAACCCCAAAAGAATTTTAGAAGATGTTTCAAACATTGTACATGATAGTATACAACCAGACATACTGATGCATACAACATTATCAATAGAAACAATTGATGACAAAGATGTAGTCAAAATTTCAGTTAGTGTAGGTAGTAGACGACCTTATCATTTAAAAGGTAAGGGTCTCCGCCCTTCAGGAGTTTTTATTCGCTATGGGACATCAGTAACAAATGCATCTGAAGAAAACATTCGTCAAATGATTATTGAAACTGACGGCACAAACTTTGAAACCATGAGGAGCATGGAGCAAGATTTGACATTTACGGATGCAGAAGCAATATTCAAAAAAAATGGACTAAGCTTACTAGAATCCAACATGCGCACATTGGGAATCATAAATGCTGAAGGTTATTATACCAACGTTGGTTTGTTACTCTCGGACCAATGTGAACACACAATTAAATGTGCTCGTTATGTAGGGGTGGACAAATTAGAGTTTCAAGATAGAAAGGAATTTACTGGATCGCTATTGAAACAGATTGAATCTGCTTTTGAGTACCTCTCTCTACACAATGAAAAAAACTCTGCATTCAAGGGACTTCAAAGAGTTGAACAGGAGAGCTACCCTTCATATGCATTACGTGAAGCATTGATTAATGCAGCCACACACAGAGATTATAGTTTTTCTAGCAGCACACTAATCCATATATTCACAAATCGAATCGAACTAGTTTCAGTTGGTGGTTTAGTAAAAGGTTTGACTCAAGAAGATATTGAACTTGGGATTTCTCAAAGTAGAAACACAAAACTAGCGAACATTCTTTATCGCTTAAAATGGATTGAAAGTTATGGAACTGGTCTACAAAGGATTCTGGAAAGTTATAGTAAAAATAGCGTTCAACCATTTTGGTCAATTGGCCCAAACTCGTTTGTTGTTACACTCCCTAAAAAGGATCAGACTACAAGAGATGAAATTGATGAAAGCTTAAATAACTTTTTAGAAAGCAAGTCCTCATTCACTGCTAAAGATTTAGAAATAGCCCTTAACAAAAGTAAATCTTCTGTTAGAAAGTTATTAGCGGAATTAGTTAACCAAAATATTATTAATCGGATTGGCAATGGTCCAGCAACTCGTTACAAAAAAAGCCATTGATTGAACCTACTCCTCCATCATGTTAGGGTAAAGATATGCAACCTTCCAAAAATAAGGAGGTGGATTTTATGCCTGTCTGCCAAACATGCGGCCACACCTGGAGTCTTGGCGAAACACTAAAGCGCTCGTTTTCGATTTGGCCCGGTATGAAATGCCCGAATTGCGAAAGGGATCAATTCATCACAGCAAAGTCTCGGAAACGTTCAGCTATAGTTTCCGGTCTAAGTATCGCACTTGTCATGCTGTTTAATATTTTCTTTGGTCCTACAGCGTACACATTCGTACTGTTCGGTTTAGTTCTACTAGTGGTTATGATCACATATCTGCGGATGATTAAGCTTTCGAATACCGAAGAGCATATGTTTTAACAGGCACAGACATCATTTCTTCTGCGCTTGTTTTTTTATTAAATTCTCTAAAAACCGTTCCACATCACTCGGTTTTCTGAAATGCACGACGCGCTTACCCGATGGAAGTTCGCGCAACCGATTGATAATATGCGGCGTTTTTTGCTCAGGAAATTTCCAAATGTATTTGAAGAACTCAAGATCAAAATGTTCAGGGCACCCTTCCGCCATATCCGGTCGCACGGTGTTGCGGTACTTCATCACTCGTTTAGCTGCTCGTGTGATGCAAAGTAGCCGTGGGAAATCAAAAAAGAGGATAGTATCTGCTTCTTCCATTCGCTTAGAAAGCGTTCCCCCATAATTCCCGTCGATGATCCACTCATCTTTTTCAAAAATCTCATCTTGAAGTCGTATCTGCTCGTCCCTTGATACTTCTTCCCACCCTGCTCGCCAATTCAGTTGGTCGAGATGATAACCCGGAATGGAGAGTATTTCCGTAAGCTCTCGGGATAGGGTGGACTTCCCTGCTCCACTCGAACCGATCAATGCTATCTTTTTCATACTGCCACCTCCACTTAGTAAATAACTTGAAAAAAGCGTTATCCTGCTCTATACTCGAACTAACTTACTAGAAGGGATGATGAATGGTCAATGATTTCTTAATTCTATTTTTTCACGTTAAAATGTATACGCATTTTTACGAAAAGATAGGATGAGTCTGACCATTTATAATCCTTTACGGCTTCGTAAAGTTTATTTATGTTCGTATACTTTTCCTTCCACGACTTCGTGGGAGGTTTTTTTGTAGAATGCGTGTGCATGCAACTCGATTAGTAGGAGGTTTTTGCATGCCGATAGAACTTAGACACGTAACCTTTGCCTATGATTTACTAGATGCACCATTATTTAAAGATGTTTCATTGACTCTGGACACATCTTGGAAGCTTGGCCTTGTTGGACGAAACGGACGGGGAAAGACGACTTTACTCAAGCTTCTCATGAACAAACTTGACTATCAAGGGGAGGTACTCACGGATCATGAATTCGTCTACTTCCCGTTGACGATTTTACAACCCGACCTTCCCGTTTATTTTGCAATTGATGAGGTCTTTCCTACTGAACAATGGAAGCTTGAGCGGGAATGTCATTTACTTGGAATGGACAAAGATATTCTGTGGCAGCCTTTTTCTCAACTCTCCGGCGGCGAACAAACACGTGTGATGCTTGCTGCGTTGTTTTGTGAAGATAATCGATTCGCTCTGCTAGATGAACCGACAAATCACTTGGACATTCGAGGAAGACACCATCTTGCTTCGTACCTGAATAAAAAAAGTGGCTATATTGTCATCAGTCATGACCGGAAATTTTTAGATGCTGTGATTGATCATGTGCTCGCAATTGAGCGTAGCCAAGTCATCCTCTACAAAGGTGACTTTTCAACGTACGAGACACAGAAAACACAGCAAGATCAGTTCGAACTTGAAAAAAACCATTCGCTGAAGTCTGAGATTGCGCGAATTGAAAAATCAGCGCGTGAGAAAATAGACTGGGGGCTGGAACGAGAAAAACCTTCAGGCAATGACCCGTTTGGTAATGCGATTGCAAAACGTATGATGAAACGAGGAAAAGCGATTCAGCAACGGACGAATGAAAAAATCGAAGAGAAAAAAACTTTACTGAAGAATATCGAAAAAGTCGATGATTTGACCATTCAAGTCATGAAATCTCATCGAAATCCAGTGGTGCGTGTGAAGGAATTGACTTTGTCCTATGATGGAACCCCCTTGTTCGAGCCAATTTCGTTTGAACTCTATCAAGGTGAACAAATCGCAGTGGTCGGAGCAAATGGTTCAGGAAAAACTACGCTCATGAATTTTCTTCAAGGTTCGCCTGCTGAAGTGAAAGCAGAAGGAGAAATTCGTTTATCCGAGCACTTAGTGAAGAGTCATGTTTCTCAAACCACTTCCCACAAAGGTACGCTAAAAGAGTTCGCAGATTCGCACAAACTAGATTACACATTGTTCCTAAACAATTTACGTATTCTAGGCTTCACTCGCGATATTTTTTCAGTGCCCATCGAAGAAATGAGTGAAGGCCAAAAGAAAAAAGTTGAGTTTGCGAAGTCTCTCTGTACGCCTGCAGAACTCTACTTATGGGATGAGCCACTCAATTATTTGGACGTCTACAATCAGAACCAAATCGAGAAAATGATAGCTACTTATAAGCCTACCTTACTGTTTATTGAACATGACCAGGCCTTTGTCGAGCGAGTAGCTACCCGTATTATCAAACTTTAATATTTTTTTGATGTAACCCCTGGGGTTGTTTCATTAAGGGTGTTTATGAAGAAAGTATTCCCTATCATTTCCTTTATTTTTTTACTACTTGGGTTCAGCATTCTTATCTCTATGTCGCAAGAAAGCGTATGGGCAAGCGTGCTTACATTCCACACAGCCGGTCAGCCATTTATAATCATTTTTATGATGTACAGTGTTATCGCGTTTATCTTTGCATTGCTAAGTACTAAAAACACTTATAAATTCGTACTTGTTTCCGCAAATGCACTACTTCTCATCGCTACAGGTTTACTAAGTTTTGTTGCTATTTTCGGTTTTCAGTCGCCTTGAAGCTTATTTTCAGCTTCAGGGCTCTTCACTAACTTCTACAGCAAACGCATAACTAGCTGTTCCTTGTTCCCAATGGGCTAAAACTTCATAGATGAAAACACCTGTCTCATTTAGATCTACTTCTTTTGTTTGTCTAACAATCGTATACTCTTCATCCCATATTCTCAAAATATAATTAGTAGGCGGCTCTTCAAAATTAAATTCCACAGAGCTGTTAGCTGTAAGTTGCAAGGTATTCTTTCCAGTGACTAGATCTGGTGGAGCATCTGAATCTACCTCAATGCTTTCTGCTGTTCCATCTCCATTGTCGATTGTCCAGCTGTGTGTGCCAAGGGTTGGATGAATAGTTTTCCCTCCTGCCGTTATAGTGAATTCTGGGGGTTCTAGAACTGTAGCCTCTGATGATTGGGTAGTCTGAACAGTGCCCTTTTCTTCTTTCACTTCACTAGTTGCTTCATTTTCATCTGAACAGCCCACTACTACTAAAAAGATGACCAAAGTTAAAATACTGCCTAATCGCTTCAACTGCATCACTCCTATTTATCTAGTAGACGTTACTTTAGAGAAAGTGTCACATTTCACGCGCTCGTATTCGAATCCATTCCTGTAGAGTATCTTTTCTCATTTCAGAAAGATTATCTCCGTATTTAAAATCATCGATGGCATCGCTGATTTCTAACTAAACGAGACTACTGCTTTCTGGAAAACTTGTGTATAACTCAGGCTAGTTGTAGATGCATAATGTGCTGAGGCCAGACTTCATTTTCTTACCTGAAACACAAATGAGTAGGACTGTTCATCCGCTAGTTTGTCTTCCCAAATCCGCTACATTCTTTCCATTCGTTTGTTTCATCAGGTTCAATAAAAACTCGGTGTCTTTTTCATATGTATTTACTTGATCATAAATTAGAGGTATCACTTCATTAAGTTCCTTCCGTTATCGCCACTGGTTGATAGTTTTCAATAAAGTTGTTGACCCACTCCATATTAATTGGTCCATTTAGAACATGGAAATAGGGTCCCTCATCATAGGAGAGAATACGTTTTTCGTAGATTGATCCACCTATCCAATGATTATCGAAAATAACACTAATCATAAAACCCTGTTCATCGGATACGTCCGCGTCCCATTCTCGGTCATTCATTTTCTTCACATCATATTGAGCTAAAAATGTTTTCCATTCCGCAATGGCTTGCTTGTCTTCAACAATATATGTTTCTCCGGCTAAGTCGAATTGTAGTCGCAACTCCTCTTCCGGATGAAATTCAAAAACGGAATCCAAGCTTTTCACACGATACTCATCATAGATACTGAACACTAGTGAAGCACTTGTGATTACAGCTAGACCCACAGCCATGACTGTATACCACTTCTTAGTTTTTTCTGATGTTACTTTTTCAAACTTTCGGGCTAAGGTGCGAGCTACTGGAATCACTAAAACAAATAGTACGACAATGCTCAAAAACAACGCTAGAAACGGTGCTCCATTCAAGTAGTTGTAAGCTCCAAAATAAAATAGAATAGACAATGCAATTCCTACGCTTGCGAAAACCAACCAATATCTTCTTTCTCTCATCCCATAACCCCCTAATTAATAATTGCACTATTCTTTTAATTCTTTTTATACGTTTTAATTGTACCATTTAGTTCCATCTTTCCTAGATGTTTGATACATTTTTTTTTGATAGTTCGAATTAAGTTATCATCATTTTTTTCAGGGTAAAGAATACATATAAAAAAGGAAAGGATGATTCTGTGGATCCACTAATTTTTGGTTTGTTTGCAGTAGCCTACATAGCTAGTTTAATCTGGGGATTCAAGAAACATTCAAAGACCGCCTCTGTTATTCTCTTCCTCACTATCATCGGACTCATTTACGACAATGGGGTTTTGGCAATCGGTCATTTGATTAGTGAGGGCACACTTCTTGAGAACTTAAATCTGGGTCGTTTCTGGATTCATGCGTTGTTCACACCGCCACTACTTCTTTTTTCTTTATTCATCCTACGTGAAGCAGGAATTCGTCTAGCTTTTAAAACATGGTTTGTCGTGAGTTTTGTGGTTCTTTGGATTGTGGCTACGATTGTAGAAATTATTGTGGAAATCCGAGGACTCGAATTAACTGTACAGGAATCATACGGCGTCTTGAGCTACGCAGCAGTAGAAACTGCGTCAGGACCACCTCCAATGATTCTCATTGTGTTGATCGGCTTATTGATTGCTGGAATTTTACTTGCGTGGAAGAAGAAGTGGTGGTGGATGCTCGTTGGAACTATCGTTATGACAATTGGCAGTGCAGTGCCTTTTGATATCGGGAGCGACGCTGCAACCAATGCATTTGAATTGTTCTTGATTATCACTTTACTATGGACAGCGATTCGGTTTTCAAAACAAAAGTCTACTTACTATTTAGAATAAAGCACTTCATATGGTAGACTTTTCCTAACTAAGGTTGATGGTGAAGAGAAAATAACGGCGATCGTAGTCGGCTACAATAATACTTTACAAATGGCGGATGGTAAATTCTTTACCATTGAAAGTCGAAACTCTTTATTCGAATTAATCAATCAGGATCTGTAAAAAACTGTCCAACAGCTGCTACTAGTTGTTGGACATGTATTATTTACTTTTCATTTCTGCTTCTAGTTCGCTCAAACGTTTTTCAAGAGTGGCTAATTTTGAGTTTGCTTGCGTAGCTAAAGAAAGTCCAATTATGCCAAATGTCATTCCCAGTGAGCCTAATGTAAACGCAATGATAATAAATGCCTCCATATTAACATCCTCCCCTTGGTTTAAACCTCTTGCTTTTATACGGGAGAGAACTATGAAAAGTTCCGACTCTTTATACTCACTAAACTAAACAACAGGCTTTCATTGAGCTAATCCTCCCAATAAAAAATAGCATCTGCCACAGTATAGTCCCGTGATTCGCGATAGAGCGTTGGGATCTTTGTTTTAAAAGGTAAAAGTTGATTCATATCTTCGGGTTCTAAAACATCAATATCAAATTCCTCTAAAGCTTGTTTCAACTGCTCGCCAAGTGATTGGAGTCTCTCACTCACTCCGACTAGCTTTGGACCACCGAGTAAAGAACCATAACCTCCACCGATGTCTTCATTTGTTTCGATACGAATGGTTTTATACCGCTCATCTTCTCCCATGATGGCAACAGGTGCTAACCGACTGATGTCCACAATGAGACCATAGATTTTGATCTCTCGATGACCATTTTTCTCCTCAAGCACTACCAAATCTTCTTTTTGATAACAAAAGAATTCCACAAACGAGGCATATCCACTACCAAAGTGATCCCATTCAGCCTCACACACTACATTCGGAATACGGTTCATACGATGAAACAAACGCCTAAGATGCGCTTCAATCTCTCGCTCATCGTTTGTATCATAAGGAAACTTCTCGCCAATAATCTTCCCATCAATCATTGCTTGTAACTGTTTATTTGAAAACATCATCATTGACCTACACTTTTTATTAGTTTGAATAGCAGTTTTGTAACGAAATAACACAGCGGAATACCTAAAAGTAGCACAAGTAAACTCATAGAATAGTTATAGAAAAAGAACTTATCCGATACATAGGCTGCAAACTTAAAATATTGAGTATATAAAAGAAAAACAATCAGCCCAAATCCAGCTTGTCGCAGCATTAATTTGTTTTCATTGAATGGTTTCTCTCTTCTCCAATTCTCCTCCATCACTCGAACCCCTCCCCCGAATCTCTTAACATAAATTGTAAACTATTAAAAAGAATAGTAAAGAAATTTCTAAAATAATCAAATTGCACATAGTTGTTACCACAAAAAACCCCTCTTGGACGAATCCAAAAGGGGGATAGTTTCTATTCTACTGTTACAGATTTCGCCAAGTTTCGCGGCTTATCCACATCACAGTCGCGGTGAAGCGCTGCGTAATAGCTGATCAATTGAAGTGGAATAACAGATACTAAAGGTGTTAGTAAGCTGTGGACGTTTGGAATAACAAGTGTATCCCCGTCTTCTTCCATACCTTCCATTGAAATGATACAAGGTTTCGCACCACGTGCTACAACCTCTTTCACGTTTCCGCGAATGTTTAGTGCCACTGGTTTTTGTGTTACTAGAGCGAACACTGGTGTACCGTCTTCGATAAGAGCGATAGTTCCGTGTTTCAACTCACCACCTGCAAAACCTTCTGCTTGGATATACGAAATCTCTTTTAGTTTCAATGCGCCTTCAAGACTTACGAAGAAGTCGACGTTACGTCCGATGAAGAATGCATTGCGCGTTGTTGCTAAGAAATCTTTTGCGATTGCTTCGATTGCTTCTTTCGAGTCAACCATAGCTTGAACTGCGTTCGCTACAATTCCAAGCTCTTTGATCAAGTCAAATTCAACATCATGACCTGCGTGCTTAGCAGCCACAGTTGCAGCCACAGCTAGAACAGCGATTTGTGCAACGTATGCTTTTGTTGAAGCTACTGCGATTTCTGGACCTGCATGTAAAAGCAATGTGAAGTCTGCTTCACGAGAAAGTGTTGATCCTTGAACGTTTGTTACGGTAAGTGCTTTGTGGCCCATTTCCTTGATTTTCACAAGAACTTGGCGCGAGTCAGCTGTTTCACCTGATTGAGAGATGAAGACGAATAGTGGCTTCTCAGAAAGGATTGGCATGTTGTAGCCAAACTCACTTGAGATATGCACTTCTACTGGCTTCTTCGTAATTTTCTCGAAGTACTCTTTACCAACAAGACCTGCGTGGTAGCTTGTACCTGCAGCAATGATGTAAAGACGGTCTGAAGCATTGATAGCTTCTAAAATATCTGCATCGATTGAAAGCTCGCCTGCTTCGTTTTGGTACGCTTGGATGATTTTACGCATTACTGCTGGCTGCTCGTCAATTTCTTTTAACATGTAGTGTGGATATGTTCCCTTTTCGATGTCACTCATATCAAGCTCTGCTTTATACGAATCACGCGCAACAACAGTACCGTCTAACTTTTGGATTTCAACTGAATCCTTTTTCACAATCACCATTTCTTGGTCGTGAAGCTCTACGTACGTGTCTGTTACTTGAAGCATCGCCATTGCGTCAGAAGCGACTACATTGAATTCGTCTCCAAGACCAACTAGAAGTGGGCTCTTGTTTTTTGCAACGTAGATTGTTTGTGCTTCTTCCGCATCTAAAAGTGCGATTGCATATGAACCGTGAAGAAGTTCAAGCGTTTTGCTGAATGCTTCTGCAGTCGTCATGCCATCGTTTACAAATTTCTCGATCAATTGAACGATAACTTCTGTATCTGTATCAGACTTCATTTCAACGCCTGGAAGATATTCTTTTTGTAGTAAGTGATAGTTCTCGATAACCCCATTGTGTACTAGCGTATAACGCTCTGTTGTACTTTGGTGAGGGTGAGCATTTACTTGGTTTGGAACACCGTGAGTTGCCCAACGTGTGTGTCCGATACCTGTTTTGCCCATTACGTCTTCAATAACTGCTCCGCGAAGATCTGCGATGCGGCCTTTTTCTTTGAATACTGTGATGCCTTCTTCGTTACGAACTGCAATACCCGCTGAGTCATAGCCGCGGTATTCTAATTTTTCTAAGCCTTTTAACAAAATTTCTTTGGCGTCACGTTCGCCGATATATCCAACAATTCCACACATAATAAAAATCCTCCGATTGATTGAAGCATGCAAAAAGAAGCGTCGCTTTGGGCGCTTTTTTTTCATACTTATTTAGTATCGCCTTCTATCCGGTCTGTCTACCAATCGCTTGGCAGGTTTACAGATAGAGTAACAACCGGGCGTAGTGCGGTCGGGAGGCATCCGCCGAATCCTCGATAAACCTCCACCTCGTCTGCTAAGGACTGTTTCCGTCCGAGTTCCTTAGCTCTGGCGCTTCAACTTGTTTCCGATTTCTTTGCGCGCACAGCTTTCCTCCTTTAGCGCGTGTTCCTATGCTTCTCAGCATAACCTCCATATCATACAAAATTTAGTGGGTCTCGTCAATTGTAATCTATGTAAGAAAAGACCCTTTGGTGCTTAGGCACCAAAAGGTCTTGGGGGTCCTAGTTCTCTAAAAGCTTGAGCATTTCGCGATTGAATGCCGGAATGTCGTCTGGTTGACGGCTAGTCACCAGTTGATTCTGACAAACGACTACTTCCGTATCTTGCACTTTCGCTCCTGCATATTCCATATCAACTTGAATGGATTTAAAGCCTGTTGCATCGCGGCCCTCTAGAGTCTTTGCTGTAATTAGCAGCTGCGGCCCGTGGCAGATAGCGAATACAGGTTTTTTCGCATCCATGAATTCTTTTGTAAAGTGGACGAAACGATCGTCTGCACGTAGTTGGTCAGGTGAGAATCCGCCTGGCAGTAAAAGTGCGTCAAAATCACTTGCGTTCACATCATCAATTGATTTATCAATTGTGACTTCTGTATTGTCTTTTTTCCCAGTAACCGTCTTGCCTGCTTCTTTTTCGATTGTGACCACTTCATGGCCCGCATCTTTCAAAGCTTTTGCTGGTTCTGTCCATTCGACGTCTTCAAACATGTTGGTGATTAACGTTGCTACTTTTGCCATTGTATCTCCTCCTAAATGTTTGTACGTAGTATGTATTCCACTCTGAGAAAGAATTAAACATTCGGATGGCGAAGGGTTTTCTAGAAAGGGGGTTGGGATGATAGGGGTTTATGCCCTTTTCAGTGGTGAGATAGTGGCTTTAGCGACCGAGATGAGGTGATTAGCGACCGAGATGAGGTGATTAGCGACCGTAAGTGGTGAATTAACGCCCGAGTTGAATCAATTAGCGACCGTACTCGCTCATTTAGCGCCCCAAATGATTTTATGGAAACTAATTACTCTCTAAAATAAATCATTCCCCGCCCAGTTCCTCTACTTTGTATTCCTAACTTCTTAAGAATTGAGCGTATATGTTTCACACTAAGTTCTGGGATATGTTTGCGTATTATCTCTACTTTTAATTCGCCACCAATTATATCGAATAAGCTAAGAATGTTATTTGAAAGCTGGTCGCTCGCATCTACTTTACATATTGGACAGACCCAGCTTCTGATATGTTTCTTCAATTGATTATGACACAGGGAGCAATAGAGTCCTCTGAGTAACTCGGTTTGGTTCACGTCGTACTGTTCACAAAATGAAATCTTTCGTTGTTTTATTGTTTTTTCTAACAGGAATGTTTTTAAGAGAGAAACCTCTTCACTAGTTAAACTGTTAGGGCCTTTAAAGTAAGTCGTTAAATAAAGTGAAATTGATTTCATCATGATCAGTGTGTGCGGTTTGGGTATCTCATGAATTGTAAGACGACTTGAGCGGTTCGCCCAGATCAATAAAGTATGAGTGGATAGGTTGTGGATATTTAGATTGAGTTGCTTCAAACCCATCAAATTTCGTTCAAGTTGTATGAAGGGGCAATCCATTGCTTGAACAGTACCATTCTCATGAGTTCTAACAATTTGACGTGGATTAGAGTGGAAGTGAATATGACCGGCAATATTTTTGACTTCAATAAGAAGAATACCTTTACGAGAAATAAGTAGATAATCGATTTGAATATGCCATTTCGAGTGTATCGTCGTATGGAAATTATGAACAATCACTGAATCTGCAGGGAACTGAAATTCCTCAAGATACCGTTGAACATTTAGTTCCCCACGAAGTCCTGCCTTTATGTTGTTCAGTTGATTCTGAAGATAAATTTTTTGGGGATTGTGGTTGGGAACCTTTGCGTAGAAAATTTCTAAGGGGAAAAGCGGTTGTTGATAGGAATAAAATTCTATATAAATACCTCCTTTTCCATAGAGTATCATTTCGTTGATTAAGTGTATAGATTGAAATTAAGTATCTGATAAGGTGTTTTGAGTCCATCGGAGAAGAGTCGGAGAAGAGTTTTGAAAGTGTGGTGGATGGTCATTAGCGACCGAGATGAGGTGATTAGCGACCGTAAGTGGTGAATTAACGCCCGAGTTGAATCAATTAGCGACCGTACTCGCTCGTTTAACGCCCCAAATGATTTTATGGAAACTAATTACTCAAACCTTTTCCTGGAAAACACTTGAATTACTCAAAACCTTTTCTAGAAAAACCTTGAATTACTCAAAACCTTTTCTAGAAAACCTTGAATTACTTAAAACCTTACTAATTAGACCTTTCTAAACAAAAAAACGCCCCCTGGAAGGGAGGCGTTTGACTGGATTATTGATCTAAGCCCATTTCAGCACGTACGACGTCGGCAATACGGTTGACGTAGCTTTCGCACTTTTCTTGTGACTCCGCTTCTACCATGACACGCACAAGCGGCTCTGTTCCAGAAGGACGAACAAGGACGCGGCCATTGCCGTTCATTTCGCTTTCGACCTCTGAAATGATCGCTGCCACTTTTTCATTATCTGTCACAGCATGCTTATCCGTTACACGGATGTTGACAAGCTTTTGTGGGAAGATTTTCATCTCACCCGCTAGATCTGATAACTTCTTACCTGTTGCTTTCATAATGTTCACGAGTTGTAGACCTGTTAGGAGGCCGTCACCCGTAGTATTGTAATCTAAGAAAATGATGTGGCCCGATTGCTCGCCACCCAAATTGTATCCACCATTACGCATCTCTTCGACCACGTAACGGTCTCCTACAGCTGTTTGGACAGAGTGTAGGCCGTGATGCTCAAGCGCCTTGTAGAAGCCCATGTTGCTCATCACAGTCGATACTACAGTGTCTTTGTGTAAGCGGCCTTCTTTGACAAGATAACGCGCTAAAATATACATGATTTGGTCGCCATCGACGACATTTCCTTTTTCATCAATTGCAATGACGCGGTCGCCATCACCATCAAACGCAAGACCAATGTCTGCGCCTTTTTCTTTCACAAAAGCTGAAAGAGCTTCTGGGTGTGTCGATCCAACGCCATCATTGATGTTAAGACCGTTTGGCGATGAACCCATTGTTGAAATGTCTGCATCTAGGTCAGCAAAAATATGTGTGGCGTGAGAAGACGTAGCACCGTGTGCACAGTCTAGTGCAACATGGATGCCTACAAAGTTCTCAGTCACCGACTGCTTCAAGAATTGAAGGTACTTTTGACCACCTTCGAAATAATCCGATACAGCTCCAACATTTCCGCCTGTTGGACGTGGAAGTGTATCTTCCTCTTGATCAAGAATCGCCTCGATTTCATTTTCTTGCTCATCTGTTAGCTTGAAACCATCTGAACCGAAGAACTTGATTCCATTGTCTTCAACTGGATTGTGCGATGCCGAGATCATGACTCCCGCATCCGCGCTCATAACACGCGTCAAATAAGCCACACCAGGTGTGCTCAATACGCCGAGCGTCATGACTTCAACACCAACTGATAATAGACCTGCTACTAGTGCAGACTCTAGCATGTGACCTGAGATACGTGTATCACGGCCCACTAATACTTTTGCTCTGCCCTCAGCATTCTGAGTTAATACATAGCCGCCCACGCGACCTAAACGAAATGCGAATTCTGGTGTTAAGCCCTCATTTGCGACTCCACGAACACCATCTGTACCAAAATATTTTCCCATTAGAAATTCTCTCCTTAATTCATGGCAACTCAAGTTCTTGCAACAGTAATCGTTGCTTGAGATAACTCAGCCACCCATGTTGCCACATCAGATCCTTCGACTTCGATCGGCAAAGTAAATTCGCCTTCTTCATCGACTGTGCTTGCATCAATACGCACTTGCACATCTTCTGCGGTTAATTCATTGATCTGTGATTCCGAGCCGGTCGCTGTTACATTCACGACCCCATCACTGGGGATGGCAAAAGTGGAACTCCATTCTTCTGCCAATCCCGCAATCACAATCGGTACATTTTGAAATGTACGGGATGTGACCCCATCTTCCGTGTCTTCAGGTGGTGTATTTACAGAGGTATCATCCTCTGGAACTTGTTCTGCTTCATTTTCCGGTGCTGCTACTGTGGCATTGATTATGACTGGGACTGTATCTCTTCCCACTCGATCGATTCCTTCAGGTGCTTCTACTTCTACGTCTACAGTGCCCGATTCCTCGATTTGTGAAACATTCACACGCACTGGAATTTCTTCAAGTGCATCAACCACGGAACGAGGCCCAAAGACTCGCATTGTAGAAACCGTAGAGGTAATCGAATTAATCGTAACTCCGTCTTGAGGAGAACCTGTTTGCTCCAGAACGATTGGCACCTCTTTGCTGTATTGCTCAATCTCAACCGAAACATTCACTACTTCCGGCTTAATCACGACATCTAGCTTGTTCAAGTCCCTGTCTAAAACGCGAACACGGGCTTCCTGTGTAAAGGATTCATTGAGCCCTTGTTCCCCACTAACAGTCGCTTTCACGAAACTGATCGCTTCAACAATACTGCGTGCTCCTGTTACCGTTACACGGTTCGGCTCAACATTAGTTGATTTTACCACATAATTGTCAGCAAGCAATCGCTCATTCATATCTGGTTCGACTGCAAACTCTTCCGTGATGAGTTCTTCAATCGTAACTGTCACAGTCCGTGGATCCGTTCGCACTTTTAAACGTTCCGGAAGATTTTCATATTGGACTTCAACTTCATGCTGGCCAAGTGGCAATTCCCGCAAATCGAGAAACACAGTGTAATCCTGCATAGTCTGAGCCGAAAGCACAAGATTGCTTGGCCCTTCGATATTCAATGTGACAGTATCAGGCGCACCCGTCACCACAAGATTGTCATCATCGTAATAGACCTGAACGGGTACATCTTGAATACTTTCTACGCTAGTGCCTACTGTATTCATTTGATTGCCCTCTAACTCATTTTGAACTGTAATAAATAGAAGGACGGCAAATAAAAGGGAGACAATACGTAAAAACCACGGATTATCCATCATTTTATCCATTTTTCGGCCCCTTCCATAACCATTTTGACGTGGTCACTTGCTGCTCCGTTTCACCAAACCACAAACGTTTTAAATGTTGTTCAAATTCGTCCATCGTCAAGTTCCGGTGTAGGTCGCCATTGGCTGTAATGCTGACCGCTCCCGTCTCTTCTGAAACTACAATCGTCACAGCATCCGTCACTTCACTCAGTCCGATTGCTGCGCGGTGGCGCGTCCCTAAATCTTTTGAGATGAACGGACTTTCAGACAGTGGTAAATAGCAAGCAGCAGAAGCTATTTTATTGCGCTGAACAATCACTGCTCCATCATGTAGAGGCGTGTTTGGAATGAAGAGATTGATTAAGAGTTCCGAAGAAATCGTAGCATTCATCGGAATACCTGTTTCTATATACTCCGATAACCCAGTCTCTCGTTCAATCGAAATCAAAGCACCGATACGGCGTTTGGCCATATAACTGACCGACTTCGACATCGCACCAAGGAGTCGATTTTGTTCCTCTTGCTCTTGCAACGAACTGCGGGCAAAAATCTTCCCGCGTCCCAGTTGTTCCAAAGCACGGCGGATCTCAGGCTGAAAAATAATAATGATGGCAAGAAAACCAAATCGAATGACTTGATCGAGCATCCAACCGAGCGTTTCCATTCCGAGGGCATCGGTAATAACACGCGCCACGATAATAACAAAAATACCTTTTAACAATTGAACCGCTTTTGTGCCGCGGATCAACGTGATGAGTTTATAAATGACAAACCACACGAACAGGACGTCTAGAATCGTAATAAGCAATTCAATGGGTTCACTGTTTTGTAGTTGCATCAAAAAGTCCATGTGGCCACCCCACTTTCACTGTATGCATATGGCACTAGTATACCATAGATGCGTATAGAAAAAACTCCCGTACCTCATAGGAGATGCGGGAGTTCTTCATTTAATTACTAGAATCGTCACTACCTGTGATCCAGTTTTCGACACCTTGATAGCCAGACTTCATTTTGAACCATAACCATTCAAAGACACGGTCGATTTCTTCAATTTCTCCTGTGACCACCGCTGTGGATGCCATTAAGGAAGATGTCTCAATCTCATCTTCATTGATGATGCGACCGTTGATGACCGTCAAATTCCCTTCAATGGTTCCTTCCACACGAATATCACCATTTCGGACGACAAAATCGCCTTCTACAACTTCTCCCTCTGGAATGATCACAGTGTCGCCTTCTACTAGAATATTATCGGCTTTCGTAAATGCGAACTGTTGGTCATTCGAGAAGTTGCCAAAGAACATGGCACTCATAAAGACTAAAAATACTGCGGCTGCTGATACTATTGGATAACGTCTAAACCAGTTTTGTGTACCGGCTGAAACGTTGCGTTTTGGTAGTGTGGCCATGATGTTTGACGTCAAATCTGGTGGTGGTGTGACCGGCTGAGCACTCTTCATAAACGCAACAACGTCACTAAGTTCGTGCATATGCGCTTGACATGCCTCACAGCTCTTCAAGTGGGCTTTCAGCTCTTTTTCTTCATCAGGCTGAATATCCCCATCTAGATAGGCATGCATTAGTTCAATGTATTTCTCGTGGCATGCACCCATCATCGTTTCCCTCCTACCTCCGTCATCGGGAGCTGACTCATTTGTTTGCGGAGTGCTTCCCGCCCTCGGTGAATCCGTGTTTTCACTGTACCGAGAGGGAGATCTAAAATTTCACTGATTTCTTGTAGCGGTAATTCTTCCATGTACTTCAAAACGATCACCGAACGATACTTATCTGGTAAGCGGCTGATTTCATACTGGACACGCTCTTGCATCTCCATTTTCTCCAACTGCTCTACAGGAAGTGCTCCGCTCGCTGCGACTTGTGAGTACATGTCGAGACCATCTGTTCCCGGAACTTGGGCATCTAAATGATAGTCTGGTTTCTTTTTACGGATTCGGTCGATACAAAGATTCGTTGCGATGCGAAAAATCCATGTAGAAAATTTTCGCTTCTGATCGAATGAATGTAAATTAATGAAAGCCCGTAAAAAAGCTTCTTGGGTAATATCTTCGGCTTCGTGTTTGTTGCCAAGCATACGATAGCAGACTTGATAAAGGCGTGCTTGGTACAAATCCACGATTTCTGTATAGGCATCTTGATTCCCGTTTAACACTTGTTTGATTCTCTTGTTGACGATAGCATCCATGCTCTACTTTCCCCTCCGCCTCTGCGGTTCTATAATCTATACGGTCCATGGTATCAATAGGTTTCACTTTTTCTTTATTATTTTATTGTAACAAATTTTGACAGACCTTAGGGGACGAATTATTCATATAGTGCATGAAAAAAGTCCCCTTCTTTTAAGAAGAGGACGAATGACTTTTTTATACAAGGCTTTCTCCGAAAAGTGAGCCCATTAATGCAACTGCAACATCCGCAGTCTTGTTTTTCTCATCAAGAATCGGGTTCACTTCCACAAACTCCGCTGATGTAATCAAGTTTGAAGATGCTAACATTTCCATCGCTAGGTGACTTTCACGATAGCTGATTCCACCTGGTACAGGCGTCCCAACTCCCGGGGTATAGAGTGGGTCAAGTCCGTCTAAATCTAGAGACAAGTGGACGCCATCCACTTCACGGTCACGTAGGTACCACATCGCTTGGTTCATCACTTCTGTCATCCCTAATTTATCGATTTCGTGCATCGTAAATACTTTCATACCTTTTTCTTTGATCAAATCACGCTCACCTGGGTCAACTGAACGTGCACCGATGATGACGATGTTTTCTGGTTTCACTTTTGGCGCGTATCCATGAATGTTGACAAGTTTGTCATGACCAAGACCCATACTTACAGCAAGTGGCATCCCGTGAATGTTTCCTGACGGTGAAGTCTCTTCTGTATTCATGTCCGCGTGCGCATCGTACCAGATCACACCTAGGTTCTCGTAGTTCTTTGCAAGACCTGCAAGCGTCCCAATGGCAATACTGTGGTCGCCACCAAGAACTAATGGGAATCGGTTGTTGCTTAGAACTTCACTCACTTTGTCAGCAAGCTTTGTGCTTGTTTCAATGACTTCTGGTAAGTTGCGAAGCTTTGTATTTGTATCATGGCCAGCGTTTGTCTGATCAATCGAAATATCGCCTTCATCTCGTACGTCATGCCCAAGAGCTTCTAGACGTTGAATCGCTCCAGCATATCGCATTGCGCTTGGTCCCATGTCGACACCGCGACGATTTTGACCAAAATCCATAGGTACTCCAATTACGGACATCTCTAATTTATTCATGATTTTATGCCTCCTCAATTCGTTATGTCTATTGTAACTGCTTACATAACGATGGCTCAACCGCGCAAAATCACGTATATTTATTCATTTTCTCAAGTAATCTCTTCTTTGCTTCCGGCCACTCAGAATCAATCATGGAATACAAATAAGTGTCCCGAGGTTTTCCGGTACTCCGGATCTTTTCATTGCGAAGAAAACCCTCTTTTACGAACCCAATTCGTTCAATTGCTCTTTGTGATGCTTCGTTTTCAGCATCCGTTCGAATTTGTACGCGCATGAGTCCGAGCTCCGCGAATGCATACTGTAGAAGAAGATACTTACACGTCGTATTGACATGCGTGCGTTGATAAGGCTTTGCGTAAATCGTCGCCCCTATCTCTGCTGCTTTATGTTTGAGGTCTATATCATACAGACGTGTAGTACCAATCACCTTTTTTGCCCTTTCATCTATCACTGCAAACACCAAGACATCCTTCTCAGTTTCCATACGATCAATCGCATAGTTAAGCCACCCCTGTAATTGCTCTTTACGCTCCACTTTGGTGAGCATGTGTACATACACTTCCGGCTCAAATGTCTCCCATAAGGCGTCGCCATCTTTTTTGGTTAAAGGACGAAGGGTTACCCCATTTAGTGTTTTTTGCATTCCGATTCCCCCTTTTTTATATAGAAAAAAAACACCCACTTCTTTAAAAAGAAATGAGTGCTTGTTATGGAGCCTAGCGGGATCGAACCGCTGACCTCCTGCGTGCAAGGCAGGCGCTCTCCCAGCTGAGCTAAGGCCCCAAAATGGCTGGGGTACTAGGATTCGAACCTAGGCATGACGGAATCAAAATCCGTTGCCTTACCGCTTGGCTATACC
>NZ_JBGOBM010000014.1:0-53125 GCF_041475995.1 Chryseomicrobium imtechense
CCGGAGCCCACTATCAAATATCAGATGTGAAATAGTTCAAAAAGGTCCGGCCAGGGTTTTTGGCCGGATTTTCTTATAAAGTTCTGACATAGCTAAGGTTCAACTGAATCAAAAGGAGCAATTTGAAAAAGAATTGTAAAAAAGCATTGTAATATTGTGAATTCACGCTATAATAAAATTAAATTTATGCAAACGTTTTCACTGCTTTCACGTAGTTTCCGGATGAATTATAAAAATGCTTACATATCTGGACGATGTGAAATTTATTTATGAGCGGTGTGCAAACGCTTGCATGAGTGGGGAAAACCTAAGAGGAGGGGCATTATGAAAAAGAATTGGTTAGTTTTATTGCTAGTATTATTCGTAGCGATGATTGTTGCAGCTTGTGCACCAGATCGCGAAGAACAAGCTGAAGCACCAGAGGGGTCTACAAATACAGAAGAAGCAGCAACAGAAGAAAAGCCTGAAAAACTTGTTATCTGGGAAGATATCGACAAGTCTGCAGGTTGGTTAGAAGATGCAATTGCTTCATTTGAAGCAGAGCACGGCATTCAAGTTGAATTTAAAGAATTAAATATGGCAGACGCTATCCGTGATCAATTACGTTTAGATGGTCCTGCTGGAAATGCACCAGATATCGTAACACTTCCACACGATCAAATTGGTCAAGTTGTAACAGAGGGTCTAATTCAAGAAATCTCAGTTGAAGATGACGTATTAGCTCGTTACAGCGAGTCATCAGTATCAGCTCAAATGTACAATGGGGCTCTTTACGGATTACCAAAAGCTACTGAAACACCAGTATTTATTTATAACAAAGCATTGATGGACGAAGCTCCTGCAACGATGGACGAGCTTTACACATTCTCTAAAGATTTTACTTCAGGAGACAACTACGGTTTCCTAGCACTTTGGGATAACTTCTACTTCGCACACGCTGTACTAGGTGGTATGGGTGGTTATGTATTCGGTGAAGGTGCTGAAGGTCTTGACCGTGAAGATATCGGTCTAAACAACGAAGGCGCTGTTGAAGGTGCTGACTACATTCAACAATGGTACTCTGAGGGATTATTCCCAGCAGGTATCGTCGGTGAAACTGGTGGAGCAGCAATGGACGGCTTGTTCAACGAAGGTAAAGTGGCTTCAGTTATGAACGGACCATGGGCATTCCAAGGTATGCGTGACGCTGGAATCGACATCGGTGTAGCAGCAATGCCAACACTTCCAAACGGTGAGCCAATGAAAACATTCATGGGTGTTAAAGGATGGAACGTAACATCATTCACTGAGTACCCATACTGGTCAACAAAATTAATCGAACACTTAACAAGTGATGAAGTATCACTTGCGCGTTTCGAAGCAGTTTCTGAAATCCCAGCAAACGTAGCGCTAGTTGAAGAGCCTGCAATCGCTGACAACGAAGGCGCTAAAGCTGTAGCCCTTCAATCACAATACGCTGTGCCAATGCCAAACATCCCAGAGATGGGTGAGGTTTGGGGGCCAATGGCTTCAGCTCTACAAACAATCGCAACAAGCAAATCAGATTCGAAATCTGCTTTAGACGAAGCGGTTGATCAAATCAAAACAAACATCGAAACAAATCATTAATCCTAACACTTAGGAAAAGCGGGGAGGCATTCACGTGCCACCGCTTTTCCTTCCATTTTTTATACATATTCGATTTATGAACACGTGCACTGCACTTAGGAGGCTAGGCCGAATGAAAGAATCAACATCTTCCACAAAACACAGGAAAACGGCGATGCTGTTATCCTTAATTCCAGGGGTCGGGCAATTTTACAACAAACAAATTCTTAAAGGTCTTGTCTTTCTGATTTTGGCTGTTTCATTTGGCTCAGTATTTTTTCAATACATTGGTTTTGGTTACTGGGGCCTTATAACCCTTGGTGAAATTCCGAAGCTAGATCACTCCATTTTCTTATTGATTGATGGAATTATTGCTGTATTACTTACTTTAATGGGACTCGGGATTTACGCATTTAACCTTTATGATGCGTATCATAACGGAAAGCGTCGCGATCTAGGTGAAGGGGTCAATTCTGTTCGTCAGCAGTATCATAACCTGATTGACAATGGATTCCCGTATCTGATGATTTCACCGGGGTTCTTCTTGTTGATTTTCGTAGTTATTTTCCCGATTATCTTCGTATTATTATTAGCGTTTACGAACTATGATTTGTATCACTCCCCACCTGCAAACTTAGTGGACTGGGTAGGTATTCAAAACTTCAAAGACATCTTTACATTAGATGTCTGGCGTTCTACATTCTTCTCTGTATTGACTTGGACGATTGTGTGGACGTTTGGGGCAACGACGCTGCAAGTGGCACTTGGTATTTTCTTAGCCATCTTGATCAACCAAAAAGATTTAAAAGGAAAAGTTCTTTTCCGTACGATTATGATTTTGCCTTGGGCAGTACCATCGTTCATTACAATCTTGATTTTCTCAGGAATGTTTAATGATACGTTTGGGGTCATCAACCGTGTGATCTTACCAATGATTGGTATGGATGCAATCCCATGGATGACGAACGAAACATTTACGCGGATAGCATTGATTATGATTCAATCATGGCTAGGCTTCCCGTTCATCTTCGCGATGACAACAGGTATCCTCCAGTCGATTCCGGAAGAGTTGTACGAAGCAGCGGATGTAGATGGAGCTTCTGTTTTCCAGAAGTTTTTCTCCATCACGTTACCACTTGTTTTGTACGCAACAGCACCTATTTTAATTACGCAATATACATTTAACTTTAATAACTTCAACGTAATCTTCCTGTTCAATGGAGGGGGACCTGCACTGCCGAGTCAGAATGCAGGGGGTACAGATATCTTGATCTCGTGGATCTACCGCTTGACGATGACCAGTGCCCAGTACGGAAAAGCAGCAGCTATCACGATGATACTTTCCATCATCGTTATCACTGTAGCTTTATGGCAGTTTAGAAGAACGAAGTCGTTCCAAGAGGAGGATATGATGTAATGTCGAAGAAACAAGGGAAATTAATTCGTTTGACAGTATCGTATCTAATCATCTTGACGATGTGTGCGATTGTATTGTATCCACTCCTATGGGTACTAGGTTCTTCATTTAACCCAGGGGATAGCTTGTCAGGGTCACGAATGATTCCTGAAAACCCAACATTAAAACATTATGCATTCTTGTTTGATTTAGAGCGTTCGAATTATTTGTTATGGTACTGGAATTCAATGAAGATCAGCTTACTGACAATGGTTCTTTCTGTGATTTTAGTATCGTTCACAGCCTATTCATTCTCACGTTACCGTTTTGTTGGACGTAAGAATGGTTTGATGACGTTCTTGATTCTTCAAATGATTCCAAACTTCGCTGCATTGATCGCAATCTTTGTTCTAGCGACACGCTTAGGATTGATCGATAGCCATTATGGATTAATTCTGTTTTATGTAGGTGGACAAATTCCGATGAGTACGTGGTTGATGAAAGGGTACTTGGATACGATTCCAAAAGACTTAGACGAGTCAGCACGTATGGACGGAGCGGGACACTTCCGTATCTTTATCCAGATTATCATGCCACTGGCTAAGCCGATCATCTCTGTTGTTGCGCTCTTTGCATTTATCGCACCACTAGGAGACTTCATCATCGCGCGTATCTTATTACGTTCCAATGAGCAGTTTACGCTAGCTGTTGGATTGTATGATTTGGTTGCGAAGCAGTTCGGGAATTCATTTACGACGTTCGCTGCAGGAGCAGTACTAGTCTCTGTGCCGATTGCCTTGTTGTTCTTAGCTTTCCAAAAGTATTTCGTTTCTGGCTTGACGGCTGGAGGAACGAAAGGGTAATAGAAAAAGCACTTCCCGCGATCACGGGAAGTGCTTTTTCTATTGTCCAGACCACTCAAAATTTTCAATTGTCACTTTTTCACCATCGAATTGTTCAGCTAGTGACCAGACATCTAACTGGTACGTGCCTTCTGGAACAGACATCGCGGCAAGTTCTGTTGAAAGTTCTAGAGGAAGCTCCCATGTATCTCCAGCAGCTACTGTTTGCTCCGTTAGTGCTTGAGTGAACATTTTATTCATGGAATACGTGTAGACGGTCTCACCCGCGTCATCAAGCAGTTGGTATTCGAATAATTGACCACTTGTAAACGAGAGTGTCACATCCTCATCCGTGCCATTCGTAATCACAAGTGTATACTCCCCATCTTGTTCTTGAAGTTGCTGTGTCAATTCATTTGTCATCTCTTCTCCTCCTTCGCCCGAAGTCTCTCCTTGTTCAGTTGAGCCACAAGCTATAAGTAAGAAAGCGAGCATGAGTAAACCGAGTAGAACTTGTAATTTCTTTGCCATGTGCGATTCCTCCTTTAGCCATTAGACTTGCTGACTCTTTTTTTCGTTACATAAAAGCGCGAAATATTTCCAAGCAACACTTCGCCATGAGGAATGAGCTTCTGTATGGCAATAGATGCGAGAATCGGGAAGACAATTCCTGCTACTGTGAATCCAATAGGTCCAAGTAAGAAATAATCGTTTAAAATCATGTACGTAAAGATATGCAAGTACATGATGGCGATCGAGTGTTTTTCAATGACTTGCATAGGCTTCATCTCAAACTTGCTAGCAAGCAATTGGAAAATCCAAACAAACGAGAGAATCATCGCAATTGGAATGATCAAGTCCAAGAAGAAATGGTTGTAGCGCAAGAATTTGAGACTCAAATGGTAATCGATCCAACCAATTTTATCGACCACAACAGCGATTGTTGTTACTGCTATGCCTGCAACACCTACTTTATGAGGTACCTCCAACCAAAACGTCTTCAAATAGCTTCCGATTGCAAAGTACACAACGGCAATAAATGCGACATCCAGGTTCCAAAGCATCGGAATCGTCTGGCTCGCTTCATCCGGTGCTCCCCCGACGACATCCATTGCCCAGAAGCTTTGGATATGTGCGATAGTATATAATAGAGCAAGAATCACCCATTGTGTGTAGCGTTTCGTATAGAGCGTCAAGAAAGTGAAAATCACATACGAGAAATAAAGAGTTGTAATAAACCAGATGACTCCGTATGCACCTCGGGCAAATCGTCCTCCAACGAAGATTTTCAAGAAATCTTCTGCATACCAACGCCAATCGAAGTTCAACGTAGCAAGCTCAATGGAATACCGAACGGTTGTGATTGCGATTAAGAAAAAGAAATACGGGAATAACAGTTGCATAAACCGTTTTGTTAGAGACCCTTTTGCGTCTTTTAACGAATGTACTTCTTTAAAGAAAATGCCGCTAAGTAAAAAGAAAGCTGGCATATGAAACCAATAAATATATTGAATCAATGGGAATGGCATGTCATGCGGGTAATGGCCAAGAACGACGAGTATCATCAAAAATCCTTTGGCAGCATCCAGCCAGTGAATCCGTTTTTTTGCCACGGATAATCCCCCTTTCTGAAAACTGGACGAAATGGTCCACACGATATAATACCATCATTACACGCCATCTGAAACCTGGAGGAAAGTCACTATGAAAATCGTACTATTTGGAGATAGCTTAACAGCACGTCATGAAGGACTCGATAAACCAATGATCAATGCGCACCTAGAACCACATTTTCCTGAACACCAGATTCGTAATAAAGGTGTTAGCGGAGACACAACTAATGATGCGATGAAGCGGCTACAAAAAGATGTGATAGCCGAACAGCCAGACCTTGTTGTCATCCAATTTGGTTCGAACGATTCATCAGCTCATAAACACGTTCCGCGTGAGATGTATAAAGCGAACCTGGAACAAATGGTCAAAGCGATTGGTCCAGACCGTTGTATCTTAGTGACCCCGCCACCTGTCGATGAGGACAAGCAGACGCAGCGCTCAAATCAGGTCATTGAAGCGTATGGAGAAGCTTTAAAAGAAGTGGTAGCGGAGTTCAATACAGGGTTTGCAGACTTATACGATGCATTTATCAAACAAACTGATATGAAAACAGCTTTAAAAGGACAAGATGATGACGGATTGCACTACGGAGAAGCGGGTTATAAAGTCGTGGAGCAGACTCTTGTGCCAGTCATCAGAGAACGTCTTCAAAAGCTTCCAGAACGAAAACTCTCACTATTTGAACGCGTCAGAAGCTGGTTTGCATAGGTGGCATCAAACAGCGCTTCATATTATAATGGAGAGCAGTGACTAGAACGGAGAATGACAATGCAGCAATTTAACTTTACAACGTTACAACAAACAGAGCGCCATGCCCAAGCACTTGCAGACTGCATGTCAGGAGGCGAGGTCATCACGCTTGAAGGAGACCTAGGTGCTGGGAAGACGACATGGACAAAATACTTTGCAAAAGCGCTCGGTGTGGAAGGGACCGTCAACAGTCCAACGTTCACAATCATTAAAGAGTACGAGGGGAGAGTCCCTTTTTATCATATGGACGTATACCGTTTGGCAGACAGTGAAGAAGACCTTGGGTGGGAAGATTACTTCCGCCAAGACGCAGTCGCTGTTGTGGAGTGGGCACAGTATATCGAGTACGCTTTGCCGGATGAACGAATCGATATGACCATTCGATTTGCATCCACAGGCGAACGCGTCTGTGAAATGACGGGTACAACTCCCCGAATGAACCAATTGATTAAGGAGATGGCACATGATCTGGCTGGGAATTGATACATCGAATACACCACTGAGTGTGGCACTCGTTGAAGACGGGCAACTTTTGATTGAACATACGGATAGTTTTAAAACGACCCATTCGGTAGCTGCAATGCCGACTATCGAACGTATTATGAAAGAAGCAGGCATAACACCGGACCAGCTGTCAGCGATTGCTGTAGCGAAAGGACCTGGATCTTATACGGGCATTCGTATCGGAATGACCTTAGCGAAGACACTAGGTTGGTCACTCAACATTCCTGTCTATCCAGTGTCGAGTCTCGCGGTCCTTGCAACGCCTGGGAAGTGGTTTGACGGATTGACTGTTAGTGTGATGGATGCGAGACGCCAACACGTTTTTGCTGGTGTCTATGACAAACAAACTGTACTTACAGAAGCGCACCGCTCATTTGCAGACCTACTTGAATTTTTACACCAACAGGAACGGCCTGTTTTGTGGTGCGGACAAGATGCCAAGCTGTTTGAAGAAGCAATTTTGGCTTCCGGTCTGGTGTCGTATTTTGCAGGTGTTGGAGAGCAGCTACCACGTGCGTCTGAATTGATCAGTCTTGCACAAAAACTAGAACCAGCTACTTCCATCCACGAGCTCACACCGGACTATTTGCGGTTAACAGAAGCTGAAGTGAATTGGATGAAAGCCAATGACTGAGTTCATTACGTTTCGACGGATGACACTAGACGATGTGGATGCCGTTTGGGAACTAGAAAAAGAAGCATTCCCGACGCCTTGGTCACGAGAAGCGTTCGTCAATGAAATGCTCGCAAATCGTTTTGCTTATTATATTGTCGGAGAAAATCAGGCGTCTGAAGTGATTGCATTTTGTGGAATGTGGCTTGTGACAGATGAATGTCATATCACGAATGTAGCGGTGACGACTCGTGCTAGAGGGAACGGTTTTGGAGAAGCCTTGATGCGAGAAGCGATTCGCGTCACGCGCGAAAACGGTGGACGCGTTATGACACTCGAAGTGCGTGTCTCGAATGATACGGCGCAAAACCTCTACCGGAAGCTAGGTTTCCAAGAAGGCGGTATACGAAAAAATTATTATACGGATACGCATGAAGATGCGCTCGTAATGTGGGTGGAATTTACATGACATATATATTAGGAATTGAAACAAGTTGTGATGAGACTGCAGCTTCTATTGTAAAAGATGGAACAGTGATTGTCTCAAATGTGGTTGCTTCCCAAATTGAGAGCCATAAGCGTTTCGGAGGGGTCGTACCCGAAGTGGCGTCTCGCCATCACGTAGAGCAAATCACACTTGTCATAGAAGAAGCTCTGACGCAAGCAGCCATTGAGCCAAAAGAGTTAGACGCCGTCGCTGTGACAGAAGGTCCCGGACTTGTGGGTGCGCTTCTCATTGGTATCCAAGCTGCAAAAGCCTTTGCATTTGCACATCAGCTACCACTCATTGGCGTTCATCACATTGCTGGACATATTTATGCGAACGCACTAGAGAATCCAATGGAGTTTCCAATGCTCGCACTGGTCATCTCTGGAGGGCATACAGAACTGATCGTCATGCAAGAAGATGGTCACTTTGAAAAAATCGGAGAGACACGTGATGATGCAGCAGGCGAAGCGTATGATAAAGTAGCCCGCGTACTATCACTTCCATATCCAGGTGGGCCTCATATCGACCGTCTTGCATCTGAGAGTGACGGAGCAGTCGATTTCCCCCGAGTCTGGTTGGAAGAAGGTTCGTATGATTTCAGTTTCAGTGGTTTGAAGTCTGCCGTCATCAACTACCAACATAATTTGCAACAAAAAGGCCAAGAGATCAACCCATCACATGTCGCTGCAGGCTTTCAGCAAAGTGTAGTAGAAGTTGTCGTTGAGAAGACGCGCCGAGCAGCGAAAGAGTATGGCGTGAAGCAAGTGATTGCAGCAGGAGGGGTTGCTGCGAACAAAGGGCTGCGTACGGCGTTGGAAACAACTTTCGCAGAAGCGGATGTGCCGTTTTATGTACCTAGCCTTCCGTTGTGCACGGATAATGCAGCAATGATAGCAGCAGCGGGATATTCTAAATTTATAGCAGGTGCTCGAAGCGATTATGCAATGAATGGGCGACCTGGCATGCCACTTTCGAGCTGGAATGGACTGTAGAGAAATTCTCTACGGTCTTTTTTATTACAAAGATTACAGTCTTTTATCAAATGTGACATCATTCGTCAAGAGGGAACATCTGTACTTATGCACAATTTGTGGGTAACTTGTGCATAACTATGGATAACACAATATATAGTGGGTGTATTTTGTGTACGAAACTGCAAAACCACAAAAAACACCTGTGGATAATGTGTATAAGTCTGTTGATAGTTTATTTAAAGCCATTTTCAATGTGTGCAAATCTGTGGAAAAAAACTTTCTTAAATTGCCTCTTGACCAATATGTAGATGCTTCTTGTCGAATAAAAAAGAACCAGCACGAATGCTGGTCCTGTTACAACGTTTCAAGCTCTTCTTGCAACTCAAGCCACTCCATTGACAGGGTGTCATGCTCGCCTTGTATGACTTCAAGTTCTGCATTGAGCGATGCTACTTGTTCGTGGTCACCGAATACTTCCGGTTTGCATAGCTCCTCTTCAATCACTGCTTTCTTTTGTTCGAGAACGGCTAGTTGATCTTCGAGCTCTGTTACACGACGCGTGATTTGACGTTCGCGTTTTTTCGCAGACTTATCAATCTGTGTTGTCGTGACAACGGGAGTAGGAGAAGAGTGGTTTGCTTCTATCTGAGCTAGCTGTTTAAGTTCGAGTTCTTCTTCTTTCTTTTCTAGATAATAATCGTAATCACCTAAATAGACATGACTGCCTGTAGGTGAGAGCTCCACAACTTTTGTGGCAATACGGTTGATAAAGTACCGGTCATGGGAAACAAACAATAGTGTTCCCGGAAAATCGAGCAGGGCATTCTCTAGGACTTCTTTGCTATCAAGATCCAAGTGGTTCGTTGGCTCATCCAACACAAGTGTATTCGCTTTTAACAGCATTAATTTTGCTAGAGCAAGTCGTCCTTTTTCTCCTCCAGATAAAGAAGTGACAGGTTTCAGCACATCGTCACCTGAAAACAAGAAGCGACCAAGAGCGTTCCGCACGTCTTTTTCATTTAACATCGGCCACTCGTCCCACAGCTCTTGCAAGACAGACTTGGATGATTTTATATCTGCTTGATCTTGATCGTAGTAGCCAAATTGTACATTGGTTCCGTAATGAACCGTACCTTCAAAAGCAGGTACTTTTTTCATCACTGTCTTCAGCAACGTCGATTTGCCGATTCCGTTCGGACCAATCAGCGCGATGCGGTCTTTCTTATAGATAGGAAACGTAATGCCAGATGCGACTTGTTTAGATTCGTAGCCAATAGCAAGATTGTCGATACGAAGTACATCATTGCCACTTTCACGTTCGATGGAGAAGCCAAAAGATGCAGACTTTTCATCGCCAGCGGGAGAGTCCATCCAATCGGTCTTTTCCAATACTTTACGTCGTGACTGGGCCATCTTCGTTGTAGAAGCACGTGCCAAGTTGCGACTGATGAAATCTTCAAGTTTCGCTTTTTCTTCTTGTTGGCGTTCAAAGGTCTTCACATCTTTTTCATAATCCAGCGCCTTTTGTTCAAGGTACGCAGAATAGTTTCCGACATAACGGGTCATTTTCCGGCGTGAGATCTCGTACACGAGATTCGTCACTTGATCTAAAAAGTAGCGGTCATGGGAGACGATGACAATAGAGCCCGGGTAGTTCTTCAAATAATTTTCTAAAAAGCCGAGCGTTTCAATATCCAAGTGGTTGGTTGGCTCGTCTAAAAGCAGCAAGTCCGGCTGAATGAGCAGTTGTTTTGCGAGCGCTAAACGGGTCCGTTGTCCACCGGAGAGGGACTGCACAGGCTTGTCATAGTCTTCTGGGTAGAACTGAAGTCCGTGTAAAATGGACCGTGTGTCACTTTCATAGCGGAAGCCGCCTGCGTCTTTAAAGTCTTGTTGTAGTCGGTCATAGTCTTGCGTCACTTTTGCATAAAGTTCCGGATTGTTGTAAACGTCCGGGTCGGCCATTTGGTGCTCAAGTTCTCGCAGTGTAGCCTCTTGTTTTTTGATGGGTTCGAACACAGTCATCATCTCAGCCCAAATGGATAGGGGACTGTCGAGACCAGAGTGTTGCTCCAAATAGCCAAATGTCTTGTTTTTTGGCATGACGATTTCTCCGGAGTCGTAACTCATCTCACCTGCAATAATTTTCAAAAGCGTTGATTTTCCTGCACCATTGCGGCCGACTAGTGCGACACGCTCACGTTCTTTGACTTCTAATTTACAATTGATCAAAACCTCTTCGCCTGCGAAAGATTTTGTTATATTTTGTACTTGTAGTACGATCATGCGACCACCTCTATTCTCTTCTATAAGTGTACTGGATAGTACGCCACTCGGCAATGTGCCTGCTTTACAGGAAACTCAGCTAGGTGTAAGATAAAGCTGATTTACAGGAGGCGAACAGAGTGACAGCTGACAAACAAAAAATACCTCAGGCAACGACAAAGCGTTTGCCATTATATTATCGATTTTTGCAAAACTTTCATAAAGCCGGACAGACCCGCGTATCGTCTCAAGAACTGAGCGATGCGATGAATATCGATTCTGCAACGATCCGTCGGGACTTCTCGCACTTCGGGGCACTTGGAAAGAAAGGCTATGGCTATGATGTCGAGCATCTCTTGCAGTTTTTCCGGCAAACACTCGATCAAGATGAGGCCACAAATGTTGCTTTGATTGGTGTGGGAAACTTAGGGAGAGCATTTTTAAATTACAATTTCCACAAGAACCACAACACACGGATTGTCGTCGCCTTTGATACACACGCGCCACTTGAAGGAAAGACGAAGTCAGGAATTCCTGTTTTTCATCCCGATGTATTAGAAGACAAGATTCATGAATTCGGAATCGAGTTATGTATTTTAACAGTTCCGAGTCGAACAGCACAACAGACAGCAGAACGGCTTGAAGCGACAGGGATTAAGGGAATTCTGAACTTTACACCTGTCCGTTTGAACGTCAGTCCTTCGATTCGTGTACAGACGATTGATTTATCTGTTGAATTGCAGACGCTGATTTATATGATTCGTAATCACAGTTGACGTTAAACTGTCACATCTGGGGTCTGTGTAGAAATAGCAAATTGCTAGTAAATGATGTAAGATGAAGGCATACTACTTAAGGAGGTGCCCGCAATGGGAGCAGGTCCAATTAGCTTAATTGTTATTGGTATCGTTGCACTTCTTTTGTTCGGGCCGAAAAAATTACCAGAGCTTGGACGCGCTATGGGTTCAACTTTGCGTGAATTTAAGACGGCTACAAAAGGCTTAGCAGATGACGACGATGATGATGTGAAAAAAGTAGATCCACCGAAATCTGACGTGAAGTAAGTTAAGTTAGGATGTTCATTCATGAATAATAATGAATTTACAGTGGTGGAACATTTAGATGAGCTCCGAAAACGGTTGTTTGTTATGGTCTTCTTCCTAACGATTGCTGTGATTGGTAGCTTTTTTTTAGCGAAACCATTGATAAACTATTTACAAAATGCGGAACCCGCTCAAAATATTACGTTAAATGCTTTACAGGTCGTTGATCCATTTTTGATTTACCTGAAAGTAGTGTTGTTTCTAGCCTTTACGTTTACGTCTCCGATTATATCGTACCAACTATGGGCATTTGTAAGTCCAGGACTGCAAGAGCAGGAGCGACGTGCCACACTGAGCTATATCCCGTTCGCTTTTCTATTGTTTCTTGGCGGGGTATCGTTCTCGTATTTCTTGTTGTTCCCTTACCTCATGACCTTTATGACGGGACTTGCAACAGAACTTGGAATTACACAGATTATCAGTATCAACGATTACTTTAATTTCATTTTCCAGATTACGATTCCGTTTGGGATAATCTTTCAACTACCCATAGTGTTGTTATTTTTGACGCGTCTTGGACTTGTGAATCCACAGATGCTCGTAAAAGCGCGGAAGATGGCATACTTTGTGCTCTTCATTATTGCCGCGTTTATCACACCACCGGATTTGATTTCGCACTTGTTCACGTCGGTACCGCTGTTCATATTATATGAAATCAGTATTGCGGTTTCCCGTGTCGGGTACCGGAAGTATTTGGCGGCTGAGGCAAAACGAAAGCTTGAAGAACAGCAACTTCATCAGACGAAGTAAAAGACCATCCGCGGATGGTCTTTTTTTATGTCAGGAATTGAATGAAGAACTGGATGAATAATTGGCCTTGGCGTTCTGCAAAGCGTTCTAAGTCTTCTCTAAAGAATTGAACGAGGACAACAAATCCGTTCAACAGCATGTGTGCAATGATGGATGCTGCAATGCGTTTTGTTTTGTAGTAAATAAACGCGAATATAAAACCAGAGACCGAATACAGTAGAATGTGGCTCAGTTCAAAGTGAATGATCCCGAACATCACGGAACTGATGAGTGCTGCAATAAAGAAATTGGTCTTTGGAAGCAGCATGCCGAATAAGATACGACGGAACAAGATTTCTTCTAAAATTGGTGCGAAAATTGCAATCGCAAAAATGACGACAGGCACCGAGCGTGCGATTTCGATGAACAGTGCTGTATTTTCAGAACCTGGTTCAATTCCAATCAATTGCTCAATCCAAGCAGCACCTGCTTGTCCAAACAGCACCATGAAGAATCCTGCGATACCCCAGCCAAGTACGCCAAAGTTCGAGGCGGGTTTCGGGCCAAGTGGTTTTAGAAATGTTTTATCTTTTCGAATGAAATAGAAGAAGATAATTACTGCTGCGAGCATGCTAGAAAAGATCCACCAGCCGACTGCTTGCATCCTAGGGTCTTCTACACCCATGCTTTCAAAGAGAAAGAGGAGCGGGATTGGGCCGACTGCACCTGCGAGTTGCATGATGACGTAGGTAATCAGCAAAGAGAATGCTATTTTTTGATGTGACATGTATAGGTAAGTCCTTTCTGAGCTGTGGTTCTTCTATTGTAACGCATGAAAAAAATTTAGCCAAAAATTCACCTTCTGACTTGCAATCGTTCCTGTCGTTTATTATTATAAGAATTGTGTTAGCACTCTGTGAGTGAGAGTGCTAATAAATCATTTACCATTTATCAGGGAGGTCGTTTCATTTGTTAAAACCACTAGGTGATCGTATTGTTATCGAATTAGTCGAGGCAGAAGAAAAAACAGCTTCAGGTATTGTACTTCCAGATTCTGCGAAGGAAAAGCCACAAGAAGGTAAAGTACTTGCTGTCGGTACGGGTCGCACCCTTGATAACGGCACACGTGCTGAATTAGATGTGCAGGTTGGGGATCGCGTCTTGTATTCAAAATACGCAGGAACAGAAGTAAAGTACGACGGTAAAGAACTACTTATTCTTCGTGAAGCTGATATTTTAGCGGTTATCCAATAACAAGGAGGAACATCAATTATGGCAAAAGAAATTAAATTTAGTGAAGATGCACGCAGCGCAATGCTTCGTGGCGTAGATAAATTAGCAGATGCAGTAAAAGTGACGCTTGGTCCAAAAGGGCGCAACGTCGTATTAGAAAAGAAATTCGGTTCACCACTGATTACAAATGATGGTGTGACAATTGCAAAAGACATCGAGCTTGAAGATGCGTTTGAAAACATGGGTGCTAAGCTTGTAGCTGAAGTAGCTTCGAAAACAAATGATATCGCAGGGGACGGTACGACAACTGCAACAGTCCTAGCACAAGCGATGATTCGTGAAGGTTTGAAAAACGTAACAGCTGGCGCTAACCCAGTCGGTATCCGTAAAGGAATCGATAAAGCAGTCGCAGCAGCTATTACAGAATTAAAAGCAATCTCAAAAGAAATCGAAGGCAAAGAGTCGATTGCACAAGTAGCTTCTATTTCTTCTGGCGACAATGAAGTCGGTGAATTGATTGCAGAAGCGATGGAGCGCGTTGGGAACGATGGCGTCATTACAATCGAAGAATCAAAAGGATTCACGACTGAGCTAGACGTCGTAGAAGGTATGCAGTTTGACCGCGGATATGCGTCTCCTTACATGGTGACGGATTCTGATAAGATGGAAGCGGTCCTTGAAAATCCATATATCTTAGTAACGGATAAAAAGATTGCAAGCATTCAAGAAATCCTACCAGTGCTTGAGCAAGTCGTACAACAATCAAAACCACTTCTATTGATCTCTGAAGACGTTGAAGGCGAAGCACTAGCCACTCTAGTTGTGAACAAATTACGTGGAACATTCAATGCAGTAGCAGTTAAAGCTCCTGGATTCGGTGACCGTCGTAAAGCGATGCTTGAAGACATCGCAACTCTAACAGGTGCTGAAGTGATTACAGAAGATCTAGGTCTTGAGTTGAAATCAGCGAACATCACGCAACTTGGTCGTGCTGCGAAAGTCGTTGTAACGAAAGAAAACACGACAATCGTTGAAGGTGCTGGAGACTCTGACCGCATTGCAGGTCGCGTCAACCAAATCCGTGCACAATTAGAAGAAACAACTTCTGAGTTCGACAAAGAGAAGCTTCAAGAGCGTCTAGCGAAACTTGCTGGCGGTGTTGCAGTAATCAAAGTCGGAGCAGCTACTGAAACAGAATTAAAAGAGCGTAAACTTCGCATTGAAGATGCTTTGAATGCTACGCGTGCAGCTGTTGAAGAAGGAATCGTATCCGGTGGAGGTACAGCTTTAGTTAACGTCTACAACAAAGTAGCAGAAACTTTAGATACAGTAGAAGGCGACGTAGCAACTGGAGTGCGCATCGTGTTACGTGCTCTAGAAGAGCCAGTGCGTCAAATCGCTACAAACGCAGGTCTTGAAGGTTCTATCGTTGTAGACCGCTTGAAGCGTGAAGAAATCGGTATCGGTTTCAACGCAGCAACAGGTGAATGGGTGAACATGATGGATGCAGGTATTGTGGACCCAACGAAAGTCACGCGTTCAGCTTTACAAAATGCAGCTTCAGTTGCTTCATTGTTCTTAACAACAGAAGCAGTCGTTGCAGATATTCCTGAGCCAGCTGGTGGCGGTATGCCAGATATGGGCGGCATGGGTGGAATGGGCGGCATGATGTAAAAAGAACTCCCGAACTCTGATATAACAGGGTTTCGGGAGTTTTCTTTTTGTTTTGGGCAACAATCCGGCAACAATGGATTTCAAAAAAAATTTCTATTGTAGTTTTTCGGTCATTTTCGATAAGTGGCTGCTGAATTGTTCGGAGGCTTTAATAAGGTGAAGTCGTGCGCCATAGATTTCATTAAAGAGCAATTATCCGATTTTGACGGGAGTGGCTTAGGATTCGGAGCACCATTCAGAAAAACTTCGAGTTTCGGGTTCCGTATTCATCCAATCACCAAAAAGGCTTCTTATCACGCGGGCGATGATTACGGTGCGCCGATGGGTACACTCATCCCTGCACAGGCTGCAGGACAGGTCGTTCAGGCGGCTTATCACAGTCTGCGAGGGAATTATGTTCGTATTAAATCGGGAGCTATGGAACGGATTTATCAACACAATGCGCGAAACCTTGTAGGACTGGGGCAAATGATTAAGCCAGGTCAAGCGGTCGGCACCGTTGGTTCCACAGGAGCTTCTACAGGCCCTCACTTGCACTATGAGGTGTTGCGGAACGGACAGGCTATCAACCCGAAAGGATTAGCCACAGGCGGAATTGTGAAGGATGCCGGCATGTCAATGCTTGCTGAAGAAGGTTATCCGGAGTTTGTCATCCCAACAGCGCCGAACCGCAGAACTGACGCCATGAAGCTATTGGCGCTTGCAGCTAAGCAGATCATGGGCGGCGGTTCAGAGACAGCGATCCGACCGAATCAATTACCGAACTTACAAGCAGGCGGTTCTAAAGTAGAGGCCTTACTCGAAAAATTGATTGAACTAGTAGGTAATCAGAAGACTGAACACCACATCCGAATTACTCAAGAAATGGTCGGAAGAGTGTTATCTGATCAGATTTCCGAATTCGTAGGTGAAAACATAGCTGATAGAAGCAGACTCGTATTACAGATGCGAGGTATAAGACCACTCGGATAAGAAGCAGCTATTAATTTGGCTGTTTTTTTCTTGTTTAAAGGAATCTCGATTGTTTAAGAGAATAGTAGAAGAGTCAGACAAAGGAGGAACTATATGAATCATTTTTACAAGACAGCAGAAATAAGAGATATGCTGGATCTCGCAGACATGCAAGCTACTGAACAAGTAATTGAAGAATTGAATAAGGAGATTCATGCGCAAAGTCTTTGGACGATTAATGACAGAGTACATGCAGTTCACTTCCATGAAAAATACCCCGGGATCATGGTCCGTATTCCACCAAAGATTGAAATTGAGATTTCCCCTGAAGCGCAAAGGGAAATGATGAGGTTTTTTATGCGGACATCAATTCCAAGATTATTGGAAGAAAAGCAAGCTAAAGAAGATAATATTTTGAGGGAAGTAAAAGAATGAACAAGTCGGATAATCACGGCATTGCCCCTATTTTCAAAGCAGACCAATGCCGTAAATATCCGGGTTGTTAAAAGTAGGGTTGTCGGGGTTGTCAGGCACCCTCAATCCCTTGTGGGGACTGACTTGAAGGGGTTAACTAATTGTAAACCCCTCTCTTGTTAACCCCAAAATAACCTATTTAAGGGGTTAACAAGGAAGAACCCTTGAGCGCTTATTCATATCATAAAAATATCATGTAATTTACCAAGAATGTCCCCTCTTCACCAGTAGAGCATTCTCGCTTATTTGCAACTTCTTTACTGGGGGGTGTCGGACTTGTTAAGTGCCTTTGAACCCTTGCTGTTACTGGATGAAGGGGGCTCGCCACTGCTAAGTCCCACTCTACTAAGCCCTAAAACGGCGATTTACAGGTGCTTAGCAGGAGCATAAAATTATTGAAAATTGAGGGAGTGTACTTTTGTCATTTATCGATTTAAAGGTGGACATCAATGAAGAAGAAATCCGGCAGCTGGTAAACGAGAAACTGAATGCGTCCATTCTGAATGTTTTATTCACCTGGGACATTAATGTAATGTCGAAGAGGACCTGCATGGGCAAAACATTCCTGGAAGAACACTTCCTGAGGGATCCCCGTATGAAGCTTCTGGAACGACGGAAAGAAAACGGTAAGCGGTATTGGTTTTATGAGGAAAGTTTGAAGGTAATGCGAGAGATTATGAATGAATGGCAATAAAAAAATGCGTGGACAGACGCTCGACTTAAGACTGAGGATAATTAGAAAAAAATAGGGAAAGTTAAATCTTCAAAGTTAAAAAACAACTTGCCATTTCTTTTACTGATATAAAAAATTAGGATATTTATATAAAATTCAGTGAATGTTAAACCCTTCTCAAATATGATGTTATAATGTAATACAGTGAAGGGGGTAGTACCTTGTATCATGTTTATTGCGATGAAAGTAGACCAGAAGCTATAGGAAACCAAAATTCCATTGACAAATATGCTGTCATTGGAGGAATATGGGTTTCCAAGAACGATGTCAACAAAGCCAAGAAAGAAATAAAAAAATTAAGAGATCAGTATAACGTCTATGGTGAAATCAAGTGGAATAACGTCTCCCCTTCCAAAATGGAGTTTTATAAAGAATTAGTGAAACTCTTCTTTGAATTAGGGAGTTTACGGTTTAGGTGTATTGTAATTGATGTAATAAAAGTTGATTTAGAAAGATACCATAACTCAGATCACGAGTTAGGTTTTTATAAATTTTATTACCAATTACTTTATCACTGGTTAGATGGACAAGAGCAGTATTCAATATTTGTAGATTATAAAAAAAATAAAGAGCATACGAGATTAACAGATTTAAAATCTATATTAAATAAATCTTCTTTATCTGAAGTTATCAATCTGCAAGCTGTGGAATCGAAGCAAACGGAATTAATACAATTAACAGATGTGTTAATGGGAGCGGTTGGTTATAAATATAATAATTATGAAACAAGCGCAGCGAAGAAAAGTATTGTGGAATTAGTTGAAGAAAAACTCGGCCATGCAATTAAACCCACAGCTAAGATTCAAAGAAAATTTAATGTTTTTGAGATTAAACTTTAATGGCATCGTATGAAGCTTTTCTTGATTTACCTGATTTAGCCGAGTATAAAAAGGTATTTGAAGAAGAATATTGCAACCAAGAAGTTTTTACATTCGATGGCATTAAGGTTGGATTTCACCCAGATATGTTCGAACATGCCTTTTATAAGAATGCGAATAGACGTAAAGGGGATAAAAGTATATTTTGCTTTGAAAGAGCAAAGAGAATGCGATGGATAAGGAAAGTTTTATTAGACGATGATTTAACAATTTATCAAGGGTGGGACTCTAAAAAGAAGGCTGCAAGTCCAGATCGGCGGGTTTGTTTGGTAACACCGGACGGCTACGTGGTAATTATTGCATTGAATAGAAAGAATAATAAGTATGCGAGATTCATTACCGCCTATATTTGTGATGATGTTTCAGTCATTAATAAAGTGAAATCAAATCCTATTATTTATCGAGCAAAATCGTTCGGTATTTCTGAGACATAAATAACGCTCAATTTTAAAGCACTTCAATCCGAAGTTTTTGAGACTTAATTGATTGACAAAGTATTTAACTATGATATATTCTAAATATAGAAGTTAATAAGAAGTCGCAACATTTGTCCTTTACTTATAGTAGCGGGACCCACAAAGGTTTCGTTCGCTGAACCGTGCAATCAGCGTACAAGAGAGAGAGTCCCTACAAAGGGGCTCTTTTTCTTTTTGTGTTTTTTACGAGGGCAACAATCCGGCAACAATGAAATGGTTTTGTGTAGTTTTCTATGTAACAGAAAAACGAAAACCTTCTATATAATAACGTTTTAACCATTCCATACAACGCTATATAAACCGCTAGTCAATGGGCGGCATGATGTAATCATCCGCTCAACCGAAAAGAGGCCTCACACGAAAAAGTCGTGTGGGGCCTCTTTTCTATAATTCTTTATGTTGGAAAGGGCACTTGCCTAAGATCGGCTCGCTGTCATCTCCGATGAAGAATTGTTTCCATTCGTTGTGTGTTGGATCACCGAAATGACTGATGTCCGGATGTTTCGGAAGGTTGTCCCATGCCTCGACTCGCTCTCGTACTTTTTCGCGTGACATGATACCACCTTTTTCAGTTCCCTCGAGTCCTTGGAAGATTAACCGTGGCTGGAATCCGATGACCATCGAATTACCAAGGTCACGTGTTTTGCGTTGTTTGTATGCTGGTGTATTCCCAAATGCAAAGATCGGTTGTCCTGCATAACGGAAATCCCACAAATAATGATCTGGATCTTTTGGAGCTTCCTGTGGCCACTCTTCATCATCTACTTCATGCAAATACTGCAGAATATCCCAGAACTGCTTGCGGTAGGCTTCTAATGACTGCTCCGTTTCAAAGGGCTCAACAAATAAAAACAACCCATGACGTTTGTGGTTTGGGTCTTCAAATAATGCTAAGAAATCTTTCAAAGCACTCGCTGCATTCGTCCAGTCTTTTTGTTCGATAAATGCATAACGCAACTCACCACGTAAATGACCTGTTCGACCAAAATAACAAGGGAACGTTTTGTCAGTGACGGTATTCTCAAATGTTTGGTATTCCCGTTTGAACCACTCAGGTAAATCCGTGCGTGTCTCGACATCTTCTTTCGTCAATAGTGTATGTTTTGCAGCAATCATCTAAACAATCCCTTCATCTATCTATTTGTCTTCTGATTCCCTACTTTCTCAAAAAGAAACCAAAAAACTTCCAAAAGAAGTTTAGCGGTACTAAAAGAGGAAATAGTATTCATATAAAATAGGAACGGAAAAGGTGGAGACAAGATGGGACTTGAAAAACAACAACACCAATGGGACGGCTGCTCAACAGAATATGACACACTCACTCAAGTCATTGTTTGTGAACCAACCTATATGAAAATTGAAGAAGTCATCAATACTGTACAAAAACGGTACGCAAAGGATAATATCGATGTGGAAACCGCTCTTCAGCAACACGCTGCTTTTACAGATGTGCTTAAAGACAATGGAGTGGAAGTCATTACACTTCCAGCGCATGAAGAATTCCCCGAACAGGTCTTCACTCGTGATATTGGTTTTACGATCGGAACTCGTGTGTTCATTTCCGAAATGGCGAGCCCGATTCGTCAGGGAGAAGAAAAAATTCTGCGTGAATGGGTTGGATCAAACGGCATTCCGTATCAGAAGATGACAGCTGGATCGATTGAAGGTGGAGATGTAGTGGTAGACGGTAGCAAAGTGTTTGTAGGTGTCAGCCACCGCACGAATCACGAGGCAATTGACTTTTTAGAGAAGCAATTGCCGACAAATGAGATCATCCGCGTTCCGTTTGACGCATCTTGTCTTCACTTGGACTGCGTCTTCACAATTCTCTCTCCGACGCATGCTCTAGTATATCCCGACGCTCTTTCATCCGAGACATTGGATATGTTAGGGAAACACTATACATTGATGGAAGTGAAAAAAGAGGAGCAGTTCGCAATGGGGACAAACGTACTTGCAATCGGCAATAACAAAATCATCAGTCTTCCACAAAATAAAGCTGTGAATGAAAAATTGCGTGCGAATCACTTCGACGTAATCGAAATCGACTTCAGTGAAATTATCAAATCCGGCGGGTCGTTCCGTTGTTGTTCGATGCCACTAACAAGAACTAATTAACCAAGACACATCGACTCGCTTAGCGAGTCTTTTTTTATGGTAAACTAAATGCGGACAAAGGAGGCAGCAACATGAAACTCATCTCATGGAACGTCAACGGCATCCGCGCCTGCGTCAAAAAAGGATGGCTCGACTACTTCCACACACAAAACGCTGATTTTTTCTGTATTCAAGAGACTAAGATGCAACAAGGTCAACTCGACCTCGACCTACCCGGCTACTATCAATACTGGAACGATGCCGAGAAGAAAGGCTACTCGGGTACCGCGATCTTCACTAAACACGAACCACTCTCTGTTCATTACGGACTTGGTGAAGATCTTGATGAAGCAGAAGGACGTATCATTACACTCGAATACCCAAATTTCTATCTCGTCAATTGCTACGTGCCAAACGCAAAACGCGATTTGTCGCGCCTTCCCTATCGATTAGAATGGGAGGACCGTATGAATTCGTACTTAACACTTTTGAACTTTACAAAACCCGTCATCTATACAGGCGATTTAAACGTCGCGCATCAAGAAATCGATATCCGCAACGCCAAGTCGAACATCGGGAACTCTGGATTTACATATGAAGAACGTGAAAAAATGACGAAGCTTTTGGAAGATGGATTCGTCGATACATTCCGCTACCTGCACCCGACAGCTGAAGGACACTACACATGGTGGAGCTATATGGCGAAAGTGCGTGAGCGCAACATCGGATGGCGCATTGACTATTTCCTCGTCTCCGAAAAGCTTGCACCTGCAATAAAAGAAGCGGGGATGCACCCGGAGACAATGGGGAGCGATCACTGCCCAATCTTTTTAGAACTAGACAAAGAGTTTTTGACGTAAATAGCATACAATATAGAAAAACGTAGGAGGTCCGTTAACGTAAATCTGGAAGAATTATTTGAAAAACTTGAAGAGTATAACCCGGTTATGGTCGATTTTAGAAGAAATCTTCACATGTATCCCGAGCTGTCATTCGAAGAAGATGAAACCCCAAAAAAAATAGCAGAATTTCTTAGTGAATTGGGTATGGAAGTGAAAACTAGAGTAGGCGGAAGAGGTGTTGTTAGATACCTTAAGGAGGGGCAAGCCCGGCAAAACGGTTGCATTGCGTGCAGATTTTGATGCATTGCCTATACAGGATGAAAAAGAGGTCTCGTACAAATCAAGAATTCCTGGTGTCATGCATGCATGCGGACATGACCTGCATACAGCAGCACTATTGGGTGTAGCCAAAGTTCTGAGCGAAATAAAGGATGAGATTGCAGGCAACATCGTTTTTATCCATCAGTTTGTCGAAGAAAAGCTTCCCGGTGGTGCTAAGCCCATGATTGAGGATGGCTGTTTGAATGGTGTTGATGTAATATACGGGGCGCATGTTTCCTCAAACGCACCAATAGGTACGATATCTTTAAACGATGGGGGTCTGTTGGCTGCTGCTGATTCTTTCGAGATTCAAATTCAAGGCAAAGGTGGACACGGTGCATCGCCACATATGACTATTGATTCAGTAGTTGTTGGATGCCAGCTGGTCATGAATTTGCAGCAAATCGTCAGCAGAAAGGTTGACCCGCTTTCCCTAGCTGTCGTAACAGTCGGAACAATTAATACAGGACAAAACTTCAATGTGATTTCTGATACAGCCCGGATCACGGGAACTGTCCGTACATTGGATGAAGAAGTTAGAAGCCTGATAGAAAACGAGATTGATAAAATTGTGTCGTCCACGTGTGCAGGTGCAGGTGCAACGGCAAAACTAACCTATACGCGAGGGTATCCTGATTTAAAGAATGATAAAAAAGAGGCTACTCGAATCACAAGCCTGTCTGAGAACATTCTTGGGGAAGATATGGTGTTTCAAGTAAAGCCGATTATGGGCGGGGAAGATTTTGCCTATTACTTGAAAGAAGTACCTGGTGCTTTCTTTTTCGTTGGTGCAGGAAATGAACAAATCAATGCCACTTATCCTCATCATCATCCGAAATTTGATGCGGACGAACGTTCCATGATTAATACCGGTAAAGTTTTATTGCGGCAATCCAAGACTACTTGAATACTGAGTCTGAGGTTAGTGGGCAGGAAAAAGTAGAAATTTTAAGGTAAGTGAAATTTATAATTTAAGGTTTAAAAAACCATAGGTGAAGGAGCTTTTATGATGAGTACATTGACGTCTACATTAAGAACGGTAACATCTGAAGATCTTTATAAATTTCAATGGCCAAGCACTCCGGTTATTTCGCCGGATGGCAAGCAAGTAGTATACGAAAAAACAATAGCAAAAAAATCAACAAACGGCTATGAAACACATCTTTGGCTTTCGGACATTGGTGGACAGTCTCGCAAGGTTTTGACCTCAGAAGGAAACCTAAACACATCTGTTATCTGGTCGCCTGACGGGAAAAAAATAGCCTATCTTTCAAATGAAGAATTTGGGACACAGGTTTGGGTACTATCATTGGAATCCGGTGAGAAAAAAAGGATTTCGCAGTTTAAACGCGGTATCAGTTCCATCCTGTATTCTCCAGATGGGGAAACCATTTATGGGTTGGTTCCGGTTAAGCTGAACGAAGAAATAGAAGTGTTTCAAGAACGAGATTCCGATGACGAAGCAAAACAATGGGGTCCAAATGACCATATTGCTTGGAAAAACGCTCCTAAACGTTACAGTGGATTGTACTACAAACTTGATGGAACGGGTCTGCAAAAAAACTTAAAGCTACAACTGGTCTCCATTGATGCGCATTCTGGATCATTCAGCCAAGTGACTAATGCAGCTCACGATGTTACAGAACCTGCTATCTCCCCTGATGGGAAATATTTACTTTTTTCATCTATCAGCAGCGACAATGACAATATATTGTATAAAGGCGAACTAAATAGGATTTCTGTAAAGGGAGGAGAAGCAGAAAAACTGTATGATTCATCAAAAGTTGCCAGTCCTTCTTATTCACCGGATGGGAAGTGGATCAGTTTCATAGGTGGAGATATGGTACATCGACAATTGCTCATCATTCCTGCCGATGGTGGAGAATCGATAAGTTTGAGTGATGATTATCCGGATACATTAGCTGACTTGAACTATACCGACATGCGATATATCAAATCTTACGTAAAACCGCAATGGTCGAAAGATAACCGTTTTATTTATGCTCTTACTACACACCAGGGAACGAATGAAGTTGTGCGTTTTTCAGTTTCAGAAAATGGTGGTCAAACAACAGTTGTAGGTGGACAACGTGCTATATTCCACTTTGCCTATGATGGTGATGAGACGGTTGTTGCCGCATATTCTTCTCCTTCGCATCCTGGAAAAATAACTGCCAATCGAATATCGGAAGAAGAATCTGTTGTTCGCACCATTCGTAATGTAACGGATATCATTGAAGTATATAATCCAATATTTCCTAAAAATGAAGTACGTATAGACGATTGTAACGATGAACTTTTGTCAGAGCTGAATGTGGTTGAACCAGAAACATTTTCATATGAATCGGTAGATGGCTGGCAAATTCAAGGATTTTTGCTGAAGCCAGCTAATGTGGAACCAGGTAAGAAATATCCTGTCCTCCTCGAGATTCATGGTGGCCCACATTCCATGTATGGCTATACTTATTTCCACCAATTGCAGTTAATCAGTGCCCAAGGCTACGGTGTTGTATTTACAAATCCTCGGGGCAGTTCCGGATTTGGAAGAGAATTTACTGAGGCGGTACAAGGCGATTACGGCGGGAAGGATATGCAGGATATTCTCAATGGTGTGAAAGAAGCCGTTACAAGATATGATTTTCTAGACGGTGAACGAGTCGCGGTCAATGGACTTAGCTACGGCGGTTTCATGACAAATTGGCTGGTAACTCATACAGACCGCTTTTTTGCTGCTATTACGGAAGGTTGCATTTCAAATTGGGTATCATTTTTCGGTACAAGTGACATTGTACCTGGATTTATATCCCAGGAGTTTCTCGGAAAAACAGATCCGGAATCACTTTGGAAACTTTCACCGCTTGCTTACGTTGAAAATGTTCAAACCCCACTTCTCATTGTTCATGCAGAAGATGATCTGCGTTGTCCGATTGAACAAGCGGAACAGTTTTACTCTTATATAAAGCGACAAGGAAAAGAAGTAGAGTTTTTGCGTATCCCGAACGCCAGCCATGGCATGTTACAAAATGCAGAACCGGAAAATCGGATAGCAAGGGTCGAAGCGATGGTCGATTGGATTAATACCCATCTGCCGGAGTAAGAAGGGGGAAATGACGTGTTGAATCTACAGCAAAAATTAGACGCCACTTTAGAAAATCTTCCAGGAACATTTGGTGTTGCCATAAAGAATCTGGAAACTGGTGAAAGTGCATTTATTAACGGGTATAGTCAATTTCAATTGGCCAGTACATTTAAAATCCCGATATTAGTGACACTGTTCCGAGATGTGGAAGAAGGTAAGCTTTCACTTAGTGACAGGATTGGAATTAGCGAAGAAAGCTATGTACCAGGATCTGGAATTCTCCAAGAGATTGATCACGGACTGAAGGTAACAATTAAAGATTTGGCAACGCTGATGATTATTCTGAGTGATAATGTTGCTACTGATGCCATCCTGAACCTTGTCAGTATTGAAAGTGTTTCAACCTATATGAAAGAACTCGGGCTGAATGAACTTTATATCAATCAAAGTTGTTGGGATTTAATCACAACGAGCTTAGGCATGGATGCAAAAACATATTCAGCTGAAGCAGCCGATACACTTCGGACAACTGACTTCACACCAGAATCATTTGATACGGACAGTTTTGTCTTTCATCCAAACAAGAGAAGTAATGAATCAAGTCCAGTTGAAATGAACCGGCTGTTAGAGATGATCGCAAAGAAAGAATTACTTTCAGAAGCCTCCAGTATTGGAATATTAGAAATTCTATACAAGCAGCAGCATAGAAATAGAATTCCACATCATTTGCCTTACGGGACTAAAGTTGCAAGCAAAACGGGAACTATTCGTGATGTAGTTAACGATGTCGGGATTGTTTACCTGCCGGATGGAAAAGGTGCTTACACCATCTCTGTTTTTTCCAAAAATAACGTGACCATGGAAGAGGGAGAAAAAACCATCGCTCAAATAGCTAAAATTGCTTATGATCACTTTACAGCAGTGTAAATCCATTTAATTTAACAATCGTTCATCATAGTATGTGGTGAACGGTTTTTTCTTTTGTTAGGGCCCATTATATGGGAGGGGAGATTAATGGCTCAATCTGTTGAAAGAACATTGATACTGACAGTCCATACAATACTGACTATGAACGTCCTGCATTGGTGAATATGACTACAAATCAAGTACCGTTCCAGTAATAGATCGGATGGTAACGGCTATAACGAATTCAAAAAGAACTCCTTAATAATATTTAAATATTTGCGGCTGTATCTCTCTGAACATTTAGGAGTTAGCAGCCTTTTTCGATTCTAATCAAAGAAAAGAAAAGGTTCATTCTTTTTATAAATATTTAAATTTGAAAATATTCAAAAAAATATAAAAATTAAGTTGTAATTCAAAGATAATAGTCATATAATGTATGAAAGTTTAAACTTTATCACAAAAAATAATTGAAGTTTAAACTTCATAAATTTTTTATTGTTCAAGGAGGAGGAGTTTTGAAAATAGAAAGAGTTGAATTGCAAGAAATATTAATGCCTTTAAAATCACCATTTGTTACAAGTTTTGGGACGCAGGAAAAGAAAGTAATAACGATTGTCCGGCTACATAGTGAAGGCAAGGTTGGCATTGCAGAAAGTGTGGCATTGGCATTTCCTTTCTATAACGAAGAAACGAATGGCACTATTTGGAACATTATGGAGGAATTTTTGATTCCTATATTATTAGAAAACGAAATTTCACACCCAGATGATGTTTCATCATTATTTTCACATATACGCAGAAATAATATGGCAAAGGCTGTGCTGGAAAGTGCTGTTTGGGACTTATACAGCCGAACAAACAATCAATCCTTGTCCACCGCACTTGGGGGATCTTTTAAAGAAATTGATGTCGGTGTCAGTATCGGGATTGAAAGCAGCATAGAACAACTTCTTACAGTTGTAGGTCAATTTTTAAATGAAGGCTATAAAAAAATCAAAGTCAAAATCAAACCGGGCTGGGATGTAGAGCCAATCAAAGCCATCCGGGAAAAGTACGGCTACGATGTTCCCCTTATGGCAGATGCAAACTCAGCATACACATTACAGGATATTGATCTACTGAAAGAGTTGGATCGATACAAATTGATTATGATCGAACAACCGCTAGCCCATGACGATATTATCGACCATGCGAAATTACAGGCTCAAATTTCAACCTCTATCTGTTTGGATGAAAGTATCCACTCACTTGAAGATGCCAGAAAAGCCATAGAATTGGGCAGCTGCAAAATTATTAATATAAAGGTGGGAAGAGTAGGAGGATTAACAGCAGCAAAACAAATTCATGACTACTGTGCATCAAAAAATATTCCCGTGTGGTGTGGAGGCATGTTAGAAGCAGGAGTAGGAAGAGCACATAATATTGCCATTGCATCCTTGCATAATTTCAGTATTCCGGGTGATACATCGGCCTCAAACCGGTACTGGAATGAAGATATTGTCGTGCCGGAAGTAACCACGATCAGACCAGGGGTTATTGAAGTCCCTAAGGGCGAAGGCATTGGCTTTGAGCTGAATGAACAAGTGATCAGAAAGTATTTAACAAGAGAAGTTTCATTCGGGGCAAAATCAAAATTAGGGGAGGAAGAGGCAGTTTGAAATTATTAATCGGCGAAATCTTACATGAGACAAACACGTTTTCCAATGTAAAAACAGATGTCGAAGCTTTCAAGTTATGGGGCTGGAACAAAGGTGAAGACCTTCTTTCAAAAAACCGAAATGTAAGAAATTATTTAGGCGGCATGATAGATCAGGCAGAAGCATTGGGAATCGGCTTGATTCCTACCTTTGCTACCTTTGCCTATCCAGCAGGAATCATCACTTCCGAGGCCTATGAAGCGCTATTGAATGAATTGATCGAAGGCATTAAAAGTGCTGATGGGTACGATGCTATTCTTCTTGCACTTCATGGAGCAGGAGTTTCTGAAGTTACAGAAGACCTGGAAGGTTCCATTCTTAGTAAAGTAAGAGAAGTTGTCGGCGATCATATTCCGATTGTCGTTACATTGGATTTACATGCAAATGTTACATTCGAGATGGTCAAGCATGCAACGCTCATTTTGGGGAATCATTTGTATCCCCACACAGATAGCTATGAAATAGGAATGGAAGCAGTCGACTGTGCCGTGCAAATCATTGAAGGAAATCTAAAACCGACCATGTTTTTGCGACATCTTCCATTGATGATTCCCACTTCCACAACGAATCTCTCTCCGGCAAAAGAAGTGAATAATCTATGCTTTGAATGGGAAAAGAGCGACCAAGTTGTGGATTGTACCTTTTACCATGGATTCCCCTACACGAACATTTCTCAAGTAGGAGTATCCGTTTTAGTCACAACCAACAATTGCAGTGAGTATGCAGAAGATATTGCGAATATAATTAGTGAATATATTTGGGATAACAAAGAAAAGTTTCTACAAAAACAACCATCTCCGGAAGAAGGGATAGAACTTGCCCTTGCACATGTGGGGAAGCCAGTAGTCATCAATGAAACATCGGATAACCCTGGGGGTGGAACTCCTGCTGATGGGACGTATTTATTAAAGGCAATGATTAATAAAGGCATTGAAAAGAGCTGCTTCGGTTTTATATTTGATCCAGAAGTGGTGAAACAAGCAGTCGAGTCCGGCATCGGCACCACCATAGAGACCCAATTAGGAGGCAAGACCGATAGTTTGCATGGCGAACCGATACACTTAAAAGCTTATGTGAAAAGCATTACAGATGGTGTATTTATTCAATCCTCTCCTATGGGGAAAGGTTCTGTCATTAATTTAGGACCTTCTGTCAGATTGCAGAGCAATGGCGTAGATATCATTGTCTGCTCAGTAAAAGCACAAACATTAGATGAACAGATCTTCTTACTCCATGGCATTGACGTACAAGATTATAAAATCGTTGCGTTAAAGTCAAGTCAGCACTTCCGCGCAGGTTTCGAACATATCAGCTCCAAGATCATCACTGTAGATTCTCCAGGCTTAACAACATTAGACTTTACATCCTTCAAGTATACAAATTTAAAAACAGAAGTATATCCGCTAAGTGAAGTATTAATTAAACAATAGATTAGGGGGAAGAATTATGGGAAAAATGAAACCATTTAAAATTTGGTCTATGCTGCTTGTTCTATTACTGGTAATATCAGCCTGCTCGCCGAGTGAGTCTTCAGAAACTGAAACAAGCGATGGCCAGGCAGAAGCTTCTGAAGGGGGCACAATCGTGGTTACCTCTGTCCGGGAGCCTGATACGGTCGACGTCCAAAGGACTACATGGGTAGATGATGCGAATAATCACTTGTATGAGCCTCTTCTTCGATTCGATTTTGATGGCAATATTGTTCCTGCATTAGCGGAATCTTATGAAGTTTCAACTGATGGTCTTGTTGTTTCTTTCACGCTTAAGGAAGGCGCCACTTTCCATACAGGCACCCCAGTAACATCAGACGCTGTAAAAATATCCTTTGAGCGTTTTATTGAATCATCTCCAACAAGCTACATGATCGGTCCATTGAAAGAAATTAAAGTCATAGACGATAGGACATTTGAATTCCACTTTTCAGAACCATTTGCGCCTTTTCTTAGCAATGCTACTGTCTCTTATTTAGCACCTCTTGATCCATCTGTAATTGGGGAATATAGCGAAGACTTAACAGATGTTGCAAGTTCAGCTGGTATATTAAAAGTTTCAGAAATAAAACGCGGATCCTCCATTACTTATGTACCTTACGAAAATTTCAAATTAGGCGCTGCCTATTCAGAAAACAAGGGGGCAGCTACTTTTGATGAGGTCGTTTTCCGTTTTATTTCAGATGATGATACAAGACTTCTTGAATTCAAGCGTGGAAATTCACAAATCATGATGTCCGTTCCACCCAATTATATTAAGGAATTGGAAGCAGATCCAAACGTCACGTTAGAGCGAACATTGGCAAATGGGCACGTATACCTTGGTTTCAACAATCAAAAACCAATTTTCCAGGATAAAAATATTAGACAAGCTATTGCATTAGCTGTCGACCGTTCAACAATCGTAGATTTCGCGCTTGAAGGATCTGCACAACCTATATATGGCCCCCTGCCTCCAACAATTCCGGGATATAGCCAAACTGTTGAGGATGAGGCTGCAGCAAAATATGCACGTGACTTAGAGGAAGCAAAAAGCTTGCTGGCAGAATCGGGATATACAGAAACAAATGGAGATGGATTTGTCGTAAAAGATGGAAAACCTTTATCAATCGAGCTATGGGTAACACAAGAACCAACTATGCAGCGAATTGCACAAGTACTTCAAAATCAATTGAAGGAAGTGGGTATTGAACTCAGGATTTCAGTCCAGGAGGATGCAACAATACGTGCACAATCCCCTGAAGGTGTTCATGAAATGCTTCTCTGGACTTACGGCTGGTATGACGCAGACATCTTAAATTCCATGTTTGGTCGTGGTTTGTCAACTCGCGTACATTATCAAAATGATGAATTAATCAGTATATTGGAAAAAGCTCGTGTTGTAGTTGATACAGATGAACGTATGGCACTTTATGAGGAAGCTCAAAGAATCATTGTTGAAGAGGCTCCTTGGGTACCATTGTTTGTTAGGGAAAATGTACTGGCACACCGTGACTTGGAAGGATTGAAAATTCATCCAATAACGGGGACGATTATATGGTCGGACGTAAAGCTTAAGAAATAGGCTTCAATATTAGGGGGGCGGTATAACCTCCTCCCCTAATTATTGATTTTAAGGAGGTTAGTTGGTGTGTCAGGATATATTCTGAAACGATTGTTTACAACGCTCTTAACTTTATTGGGTGTTTCCATCATTGTATTTTTAATGGTCCATCTTATTCCTGGCGATCCTGTTTCCTATATTCTTGGTGAGTTTGCGACTGAAGAAGCGGTGAATAAGCTGAAAAGCGAATTGGGCTTGGACAAAAATCTTCTCATCCAATACTTTGTATTCATGTTAGGTGTCATACAGGGTGATTTAGGCACTTCTTATATTACAGGCCTAAGTGTAGTAGAAGAAATAATAAATCGAATTCCGGTAACCTTTCAGTTAGCCGTGTTTAGCTTAATCATCGGTTCCATAGTCGGAATATTGTTGGGGATTATAGCGGCTGTTAAACAAAATACCATTTTTGATCAATTGGCCATGCTAATCTCCCTTGTGGGAATATCTGCGCCTGGATTTTGGATAGCACTATTTTTAATCTATTTGTTTTCATATTTAATACCTATTTTTCCTATATCGGGATATGACGGTATATATTCATTAATTCTTCCTTCAATCACTCTTGGTCTTGGCACATCAGGAAATATAGCTCGTATGACCAGATCAAGTATGCTGGAAGTTATTAAACAGGACTATATGCGGACTGCAGAAGCAAAAGGAGTCAATGTGTTTCAGTTAATTTTTGGACATGCATTACAAAATGCTTTGATACCTGTTATCACCCTCATTGGAATTCAATTTGGAAACTTGTTGGCAGGAGCGGTTGTAACTGAAACGGTCTTTGCATTGCCTGGAATAGGAAGTTTGGCAATCGATGCAATTGCAACAAGGGATATGCCGACAGTCCAGGGCTTGGTGTTATTTATGGCCTTTATGTTTATTGTAGTAAATCTAATCGTAGACATTTTTTATAGTGTAATAGATCCACGTATTAAGTATGAATAGAAAGGAGGAAGTGTAAATGAGCGGAATAATTACTTCTAAAAATATGGATCCTTCACTTATTAACCTCCAAAAAAACAACACGAAATCATATTGGCAAATCGTGTGGGGAAGATTGATGAAAAACAAAGGGGCAATGGCTGGATCATTTATATTGATTTTCTTTATAGGAGCTGCTCTATTGGCACCTGTTTTGGCTCCCTTTCCTATCGATGAAATGAAGATGGAAAACCGTTTTTTGCCTCCATCCATGAATCATTTGCTTGGAACAGATGAATTTGGAAGAGATATATTATCACGGATGATGTATGGCGGCCGGATATCATTGATGATGGGCCTTGTCGCTGTCTCTATAGCAGGGATTACCGGGGTGGTCCTCGGCGTGATTTCCGGCTATTATCGAAGAATTGATATTTACATAATGCAAATGATGGATATTTTACTTGCATTTCCTTCTTTGTTATTGGCAATCGCAATTATTGCAGTTCTTGGTGTCGGACTGACAAATGCCATGATTGCTGTTGCTATTTCGGTTATACCATCCTATGTCCGTGTTGTACGTGGTGCAGTATTATCAATTCGTGAAAAAGAGTACATCGAGGCTGTTCAAGCATTGGGTGTCAGTGATTTTAAAATTATTGTCAAACATATATTTCCTAATGTGTTATCTCCAGTAATAGTATTGTCTACTTTGCAATTTGGCACAAGTATATTGGCAGCAGCTGCACTCAGCTTTTTAGGTTTAGGTGCTCAACCACCCACGCCTGAATGGGGGGCAATGGCTTACGTAGGAAAATCGTTCTTGTTGCAAGCATGGTGGATGTCATTATTCCCTGGCCTTGCAATCATGTTGGTCGTTTTAGGATTTAATCTATTGGGAGACGGTCTTCGTGATGCACTTGATCCAAGACTAAAGTAAAGGAGGTAATGACTATGACAACCAATTTACTTGAGCTATTAGAAAAAAAACCAGAAGCTGTTGACGAGGATGATTTACTAGTTGTTGAAAACCTGGTGATTCAATTTGCAGCGGAAAAGAAAAGTCATGTTCGAGCAGTAAATCATGTAAACTTCAATCTGAAAAAGAGAGAGACTGTAGCACTTGTTGGGGAATCAGGTTGCGGGAAGAGTATTACATCACTTTCCATCATGGGACTTATTCCAAAGCATGCAGGCGATGTCTTAGGAAGCATACGACTGAACAATAAAGAACTTAATGGGCTATCACCAAAGAAGATGCGTCAAATTCGGGGAAAAGAAATTTCCATGATCTTTCAGGAGCCAATGACTTCGCTAAATCCTGTCCACAAAATCGGAAAGCAGATTGGTGAAGTAATCAGGTTACATACAAAAGCTTCTAAAGAAGAGATTAAAGTAAAAACGATTGAAATGTTGAAAAAGGTGGAAATACCAAGACCCGATAAGATTATAAATGATTATCCTCATCAGTTATCAGGTGGGATGAGGCAACGTGTCATGATTGCCATGGCTATGGCATGCAATCCAAGCTTGCTTATTGCAGATGAACCCACAACTGCATTGGACGTAACCATTCAAGCACAAATATTGGATTTAATGAATGATCTAAAAAATCAATTTGATACAACGATATTGTTGATCACTCATGACTTAGGAGTAGTTGCTGAAGTTGCAGACAGGGTTATGGTTATGTATTACGGGCAGATAGTAGAAGAGGCAGAAGTCACTACTTTATTTACACAACCAAAACATCCTTATACATTAGGATTACTAAACTCTATTCCTAATTTGGAGGAAAATAAGGATAGATTAGATCCAATTGTAGGGAACGTACCGAATTTAGGGGAAATTACTGAAGGCTGCCCTTTTCGTTTTAGATGCCAATTTGCTTTAGAAAAATGTTCAACGGAAAACCCACCATTATTCAATATTGAAAAGCAAAAAGTCAGATGCTGGTTATTTGAAGAGGAAGGGGAAGTGTCATGAAAGAAGAAATACTGGAAGTCAGTGATCTCAAAACACATTTCCCTATCCAAAAGGGCATTTTAAAAAGAAATACAGGATTCGTTAAGGCTGTAGACGGAGTCTCATTTAAATTAGCAAAAGGAGAAACGTTGGGAATTGTCGGGGAAAGCGGCTGCGGTAAGTCCACAACGGGAAGAAGTATTCTTCGTTTAATCAATCCCACTAGCGGTTCCGTCAAATATAAAGGAAAAGAGGTAACGTCACTTTCCAAAGGTGAACTTCTTAAGCTCAGAAAAGAAATGCAGATTGTTTTCCAGGATCCTTATGCTTCATTAAACCCAAGAATAACGATTGCCTCTATATTAGAGGAAGCATTATCCACGCACAGCATTGGGAAGGATAAAAAAGAACGAAGAGAAATTGTCCTTCAATTATTGGAAAAGGTAGGTTTAAATCGACATCTAGCCAACCGATATCCTCATGAATTCAGTGGAGGACAAAGACAGCGTATAGGAATTGCACGTGCAATTGCAGTAAATCCAACTCTAATTATTGCAGACGAGCCTGTTTCAGCTCTTGATGTTTCCATACAAGCTCAAATCTTGAACTTGTTTCAAGATTTACAGGAACAAATGGGCTTAACTTACATTTTCATTGCCCACGATTTGAGTGTAGTGAAACATATTAGTGACAAAATTGGCGTCATGTATTTAGGAAGGATGGTGGAATATGCTTCAAAAGATGATTTATTTTCCCGTCCATCACATCCCTACACACAGGCATTAATGTCCGCAGTTCCAGTTCCAAATCCTTTAATGAAAAAAGAAAGAATTTCATTGAAAGGTGACGTTCCAAACCCTGCAGCTCCACCCTCTGGCTGTACATTCCATACACGTTGCAATGCATGCATGGAAGTTTGCAAATCAATAAAACCGAAAGACATTGAAATCTCACCTGGTCATGTTGTATCCTGTCACTTATATGATAGTGCTTACAATTAATACACTTAAGGGCACTTAAAAGGAGATTTCAATGAAAAAACTCAAGCAACAAATTAAAGAAAATTATAGTGAACTCACACAAGGCTTGAAAAGTGTATCAAATTTCATCGTGGCAAATCCCAACTCTGTTGCTCTATATCCGGCAAAGGAAATTGGGAATCTGACCAATACAAGTGAAACTACTGTAATCAGATGTTGCCATGCCTTAGGGTATTCAGGTTATGCAGCATTACAGGAAGAAATCAGAAATTCGCTGCTCCAGCCTGATAATGATCCATTCAAAGCATTGACCGATGGAATGAAGCATGACTCGCCTGATATTCAGGCGTCAGTTGAACAAGACATTGAATTCATGAGAAAAACATTTGATTCTATGGACAAGGAACATTTTAATGAGGCGATTGATAAAATCATTGCTTCCAAAAAGGTGTTAATCGTTGGTCTTCGTACTTCATATGCGGCTGCCAATTGGCTATCCTACAGCTTGAATATTGTTAAAGGTGATACGTATTTATTTAAGGGCGACATCGACGACGCACACCATTTGCTTACATTGATTGATGAAGACTGGTTGGTTATTGCACTCTCTTTCAGACGCTATTCCCAACAAACCATCTCTTTTGTCAGTGCCACAAAAGAACATGGTGCACAAATCGTTACGATTACTGATGATGAATTATCACCTTTAGGCCTCATGTCAGACATTACACTTAATGTGATTACACCTAATCCTTCAAGCTTGAAAGGCATGCCAACTATTTTTTCTATTCTGAACGCCATGGTGTCAGGTGTGATGATTAAAAATAGTCAAGAGGTCCAAAAGAGACTTGAAGAATACCAGCGGACAAGTGATGTATATCCTACGTTTTATAACCAAGGAGAATGACATTCACGATTTTTACAGCTTTTTTTATGTGAATATTAAAAAATAAGGGGATGTTGAGATGATTAAAACATTGGACATGAAGCCATTTGAAAATGCCGGACAGGAGCTGATTGACAAGTACCTCATTCCGGGAGTAGCTATTGGTATTGCCCAGGATGGCGAATTGGTTTACGGCAAAGGATTTGGTTATCGTAATATTGAGAAGGAAAAGCCGGTAACAATGGAAACTATTTATGGCATTGCATCCGTCACAAAATCTTTTACCTGTGTTGCCATCATGCAGCTGCAGGAACAAGGCAAGCTAAATGTACATGATCCAGTTGTGAAGTATTTGCCTGAATTCAAGACTCCTACAGATAAAACAGATCAAATGACGATCCATCATTTCATGACTCATTCAGCTGGTTTACCGCCGCTCCCGTCTCTGGTGTACGCAAATAAAAGAAGTTTTGATAGTGATCCTTCTGTAAACGATTATCCAGGACTCAAGTTGAAAGAAGAAGAAGAACAAGGACCAATCGATACATTTGAAGAGCTGATGGAGTTTATTGGGAAGCAGCAATTTGAATTGTTAGGCGATCCCGGTAACGAATTTAGTTATTCGAATGACAGCTATGCTTTATTAGGTGCCATCATAGCTCGTGTTAGCGAGCAATCCTATGAAGATTTTGTGAAAGAACATATTTTGGAACCGGCAGGCATGAATCATTCAGGTTTTTTAATAGAAGAATTCGGAGACTATGATAATATCACATCACTCTACGCTATTCAAAAAGGCGAAAATAGCGAGGAGGTGTATGAAGCTCCCGTATGGTGGGATTCGCCTTCAATGAGAGCTGCTGGTTATTTGAAATCGACGGTCGAAGACATGTTGAAGTATGCCGAGATTTTCAGAAACAATGGAAAAGTCGGGGATAACCAGATTCTTTCTGAAGAAAGTGTCAAAGAAATGATTAAACCTCACATAGAGTGCTCGCCGGGTCGATATTACGGGTATGGATTGATGATTACACCGGATTACTATGGCGGTACATTAGTGGAACATGGAGGCAACTTAAAAGCGATTGCTTCACAGCTAAGTGTCATTCCGGAAAGAGGGGTCAGCGCCATGATCCTTACAAACCTAGCAGCAGTTCCTGCTTCAACAATCATGGCTCGTGCATTGAATGTTTATGAAGGAAGAGAGTTCGATGCATCTCCTGTAGAATTCGATGATTATACACATACAGCAGAAGAATTGGCTGAATTCGTGGGGGAATACGTATCCAACGAGGGTATGAAACTCACAGTGGATTTAAAACAAGACAGCCTTGAGTTTTCAGTGCCAGGCTTTAATTTCCCGGTAAAAAGTATAGGGAAAGATTTATTTTTGGCTGATGTCAATGACCAAAAAGAAATTATTCGTTTTGTGCGAAATTCCGAAGGGAAAATAGATCGAGTCGCTTATCATTATCGTCAATTCCCAAAAACTAATTAATTTCTTCATCCTTAGCTATCCCGTATAGCTAAGGGTTTTATTTAAGACAAAACTTTTATGGAAAGGAGATACAATCATGTCTCCACATATTGTTTATCGACAAGTAACCGATATTCAACGTTTAAAAGAAATCGTAAAATTTCAGGAATGGATTTGGAGTATTGAAAGTGTAACGATGCTGCCCCACTTAATTGCAGCCATTCATAATGGCGGAGTTGTCATCGGTGCGTTCGACGAAGAAAAATTAGTAGGATTTTGCTATGGATTTGCCGGTTTTAAAGACAGCCAAAACCTTCTCATTTCACATATGATGGCCATTCATCCGGAATATAGAAACATGGGAATTGGTGAAAGCCTAAAAATATCGCAAAAATCCTGGGCTGCTGATTATGGTTACACCAAAATTGTTTGGACATACGACCCTTTGGAGTCAAGAAATGGATATTTGAATATTCACAAGTTAGGGGGATATGTCCGAACTTATTACAAGGAGTATTACGGTGAAATGACGGACGAAATCAATAAGGGAATGCCCGCTGACCGTTTTTTGGTTGAATGGGATGTCCATGGAGCTGAAAAAGAGTTGATGAAAAGGACGCAAGTGGACCTTGACGTGATTGACCACCTGGTAGATGGTGAAGTTGTGGCTGACCTACTATCACCGATCGGATCTTTACAGGAGCTGGTGGATGATTATTATGCAGTAGCAGTTCCAAGAGACATTCATTTCATCAAAAAGCAAAGCATCAAGATAGCGCAACTCTGGAGACATGAACTGCGTAAAGCTTTTGTAAAGGCGTTTTCATCAGGGTATCGGGTGGTTGATGTCATCCGTCACAAAGACAATGCTGCGATGAATTATTACATTTTACAGAGACAGAAAACAAGTGAGGCACATACATGATACACCAAATAGATGAGTGGTTAAGGGAGATTCGTTTACTTTGTGAAAGAAATTAATGATAGGTGAAAGTTGTATCAACAAATAATATCGGACTTGCCTAGCGAGTCTTTTTTTTTATGGTAAACTAGTCTCGAACTAAAGGAGGCGGCAGCATGAAACTCATCTCATGGAACGTAAACGGCATCCGCGCATGTGTAAAAAAAGGATGGATGGAGTACTTCCACGCGCAAGACGCTGATTTTTTCTGTATTCAAGAAACGAAGATGCAACAAGGGCAGCTGGACCTGGATCTTCCGGGATATCATCAGTACTGGAATGACGCTGAGAAAAAGGGCTACTCCGGCACAGCTATTTTACGAAGCATGAGCCGCTGTCGGTTCATTACGGATTAGAAGACGATCCGGATGAAGCGGAAGGGCGTATCATTACACTTGAGTACGACAACTTTTATCTCGTGAACACCTACATATCGAACGCAAAGAGAGACCTGTCACGTTTACCGTACCGACTCGAATGGGAAGACCGTATGTATAGCTATTTGACGCTGCTCAATTTGACGAAGCCGGTCATCTATGCAGGAGATCTAAATGTCGCGCAGCAAGAAATCGATATCCGCAATGCGAAGTCGAACATCGGCAATTCCGGATTCACCTTTGAAGAACGTGAGAAGATGACACGTCTGCTCGACAATGGATTTGTGGATTCTTTCCGCTATCTTCACCCAACTGCAGAAAGCCATTATACGTGGTGGAGTTATATGGCGAAGGTGCGTGAGCGCAATATCGGGTGGCGCATTGATTACTTCATCGTTTCCGAAAAACTGGCTCCATTAATTAAAGAGGCAGGGATGCACCCGGACACGATGGGCAGTGACCATTGTCCAATCTTTTTAGAATTAGGAAAAGAATTTTCAAAGTAAATAGCGTACAATAGAGAAAAACGCAGGAGGTTCTGACTCGTGAATCCATTAGCACAGCAACTGAACACCCAGATCCAAAACGAAAGCCCGGCTGTCCACGACATGTTGTCGTCGCTTGGGAAAAACTTATTCTATCCAAAAGGCATCTTGAGCCAAGGAGCTGAAGCGTCTGAGAAAGCGCATAAATTCAATGCGACGATCGGAATTGCGACTGAACATGGCGAACCGATGCACTTTTCACATATCCAGAAACGCATCGACTATGCACCAAAAGATGTCTACCCGTATGCACCCCCTCAAGGGAAGCCTGCACTGCGTGATGCATGGCTTGAAAAACTCTACAAAGACAACCCGTCAATGGTCGGCAAATCCATTGGGAAGCCGATTGTCACCAATGCATTGACGCACGGACTATCGATTCTCGCGGACTTATTTATGAACGAAGGAGACGCGCTCGTCGTACCGAACCACTACTGGGGCAACTACAACACCGTATTCGGAGTTCGTCGTGGTGGAAAGATCGTCACGTTCCCGCTGTTCGCGGAAAACACGCGTTTTGATACAAACGGACTTCGCGAGGCGCTCGCAGAACAATCCGGAAAAGCGATTGTGCTGTTAAACTTCCCGAATAACCCAACTGGTTACACACCGCACGAAGACGAAGCGAATGAAATCGTCGACGTGTTAAAAGAAGCGGCAGACAATGGATTAAACTTAGTCGTCGTGTTAGACGACGCGTACTTTGGTCTATTCTATGAAGATTCAATCACTGAATCCCTATTTGGGCGCCTAGCAGGAGTGCATGACCGCATTCTTCCGGTGAAGATTGACGGAGCGACGAAAGAGAACTATGTTTGGGGCTTACGAGTAGGCTTCATAACGTATGCTGCAGGCAAAGAGACGCTGGCTGCTCTTGAGCAGAAAACGAAAGGTATTATTCGTGGGACGATTTCAAGTGGGGCTCACATTTCGCAGACGATGATACTAGAGTCACTTCAGTCACCTGAATTTGAAGTCGAGAAGCAACAGAAGTTTGACGTCATGAAAGGCCGAGCCGTGAAGACAAAGGAGATTTTATCAGACGCGAAGTTTGATAAGCACTGGACGTACTATCCGTTCAACTCTGGCTACTTTATGTGTGTGAAGTTGCATGAAATCGATGCAGAAGAGCTTCGTTTACACTTACTCGACCAGTACGGCGTGGGTGTCATCTCGAACAACCAGACGGATATTCGTGTCGCATTTAGTTGCGTGGACGAGGAAGACCTGACAGAGCTATTCGACTTGATCTACCAAGCGTGCGAAGACTTAACAACCAACTAAATGACGAAAGCCGACGTATGGAAGCATCCACGCGTCGGCTTTTTTAAGTGGGGTAGATCTTGCTAGCAAGGGCTTGGGCAGCTAGGGTTTTGGGTTTAGTGCATGCGGGCAGGTTAGCGTGTGGTGAGCCGGCCGGGAACAAGCTTGTAAAGATCGACAAATCGATTTTCTGCTAGATGAAAGTTCTATTTCGTCACGACAAATCCCTGTTTTGTCACGAGAAATGCACGTGCTGTAAGGTGAACTCCCGCTCATCCACACTCCAGCCCTGACTAAGCCCCATTCACCCCATCACATATCGATAAAAATTCTTATACATCCACTTCTCCACTTGGTCGTCACTAAAACTCGAGCGCAAACGTTCTAATAGGTGAGGGAACTGTCCAGCGTGTTCCAGTCCATCCACTTTGATATTAATCCCGTCGAAATCTGAACCGAATCCAATAATGTCTTCCCCACCGAGAGCCACAATGTGCTCGAAATGAGCAATCAATTCATCGATTTCAGCATGGTCTTTACCTGAAATGAACCCCGGATAAAACACAATATGTAACGGTATGCCTTTTTCAATCATGGCTCGCAATTGAGTATCCGATAAGTTCCGAGGATGGTCACAGAGCGCACGCGCATTCGCGTGGCTGACAATCGGAAACTCGGCAAGCTCGAGTGTCTCCCAGAACCCTGCTTCCGCAATATGGGCAAGATCGACGAGAATCCCTCGCTCATTCAACCGAGCCACCACCTGTCTACCGAACGTCGTCAGTCCAGCACCACGGGGTTCCCCACAGCCGTCCGCTACCAAGTTTGCAGGATTCCAAGTGAGCCCGACAGATAACACACCTGCGTCCAAAAAAGCATCGAGTTTCGTCAGTTCATTGCCGATACACTCGAGTCCTTCGAGCGTTAAGAAGACAGAGATTTTGCCGTCCGGACGTTCAGCAAGCTCTGGCCAGTTGCGTACCCAGTGCACGTCTGGATGAGACAATACATGCTTGTGAAAAAGCTCTACTTGATGCATGGCTGCTGTATAGGCGGTTTCCGCAGAAAGCGAAGGTTCCACATAGATCGCAAAGGCCTGAGCAGTAATCCCGCCAGCCCGTAAGCGTTCAATCGATGTATCTAGTTCACCCTGAAAATTCTTCTGTAATTTATACAAGTGGTCACAATGTAGATCAATAAGTGTCATAATTAAGCTCCTTTGTGTGTTTTATAAATGCAGCAAATAATGTACTGGAATGCAGGCAATTCACCATCGTTTCGGGGTGCCATTGTACGCTATACCAAGGAGAAGCCTTGCGCTCGATTGTTTCCACAACGCCGTCAGACGATGTGGCACTCACGCGCGTGCCATCACCTAAACGATGGACGGCTTGGTGGTGAAATGAATTTACGGGGAGTGATGTGCATCCTGTCCGTTTTTCTAAGAAGCTTCCAGAAACAACGTCAACAACATGATGGGCTTCTTCGCGTGAACGCTTCGGGTTATGTTGGAGGAATGACCCATCTGCAATCGAATAGAGGTCTTGGTGAATCGTTCCACCACACGCGACGTTCAACATTTGCATATCCTTGCAGATCCCGAGTACAGGTTTACGCACCTGTGTCAGTTTCCTTAAGAGGGCGAGTTCCCGGATATCTCGTGACCCGTTAATTTCCCCGAGACCAGGAAGGGGGCTTCTCCGAAATGAATCGGGTCAATGTATCCGCCGCTAGTAAGCACAAATCCGTCCATCTTCTGAAGAATCGACTCGTCAAGAGAGCCGATTAAATAAACCGCACTGCAACCCGCATCCTCAATCGACCGCATATAACCACACGCGAGCGTGAATCGTTCATTTTCTTCTGAACCAATCTATATGCTCCTCATATGTCTGTAATTCGATTGGGGCTGAAGTGCTTAGTTCTATTACCGTTGTAACGAACTTTCCTTATGTGGCGATCATCCACTTTAAGTTTACGCTACTATTTTGAGTATCATTATACCTTGAGTGAGCATCATTGTGAAGAAGTATAATGATAGAGAACAGGTCTCTTTATCTCGATTCCAAAAGAAATGATTTTTTGTCACATTTTCGGGGAAAAGGGTATACTAAGAACTAATTATGTATGGAAGAAGGCGACGAGATGAATCATCCTTATGCAGATGACAGTTTAACATTACATACCGATCTCTATCAGATCAACATGGCAGAGGCCTACTGGGCAGACAACATGCACGAGCGCAAAGCCGTGTTTGAACTGTTCTTCCGGAAGCTCCCGTTTGGCAATGGGTATGCAATTTTTGCTGGGCTAGAACGGATTCTCGACTATATAAAGAACTTCCGTTTCAGTGAATCAGACCTCGCATATTTAGAAGAACAAGGCTATCAGGCAGATTTCTTAGCGTATTTGAAGGACCTGCGATTTACCGGCAACATCTATGCCATGCGTGAAGGAGAGCTCGCTTTCCCGCAAGCCCCACTCGTGCGTGTAGAAGCACCCCTAATCGAAGCCCAACTCATTGAGACGGCGCTCCTGAACATCGTCAATTTCCAGACGTTGATTGCGACGAAATCATCACGCATTAAACAAGTGGTCAAAGACGAAATCGTCATGGAATTTGGTTCACGCCGAGCGCATGAGATGGATGCAGCTATTTGGGGAGCACGTGCTGCCTATATTGGGGGAGCAGAAGCAACAAGTAACGTGCGCACAGGAAAGTTATTTGGCATTCCGATTTCAGGAACACATGCCCATTCTATGGTTCAGGCGTATAAATCTGAATACGAAGCATTCCATGCCTACGCCAAGCGCCATAAAAAGTGTGTGTTCTTAGTCGATACGTATGACACGCTTAATATTGGTGTACCGACAGCGATTCAGGTAGCCAAAGAACTAGGGGACAAAATAGATTTTGTCGGCATTCGACTCGATAGCGGGGATATTGCGTTCTTGTCTAAAGAATCACGTCGCATGCTTGATGAAGCAGGTTTCCCAGACGCAAAAGTGGTGGTTTCCAACGATTTAGATGAATACACAATTTTGAACTTAAAGGCACAAGGGGCCAAAGTCGACATGTGGGGAATCGGGACAAAGCTGATCACTGCGTATGATCAACCTGCACTCGGCGCCGTTTATAAACTCGTGTCTATCGAAAATGATGCGGGAGAAATGGAAGATACGATTAAGATTTCTTCTACGACTGAAAAAGTGACGACTCCCGGTGAAAAAAGGATTTACCGCATCATCGACCGTGAAAACGGAAAAGCAGAAGGGGACTACATTACACTTAAAGAAGAAGATCCGACGAAAGAGGATCGCTTGAAAATGTTCCACCCGGTTCATACATTCGTATCAAAATTTGTTACCAACTTTGATGCCATTGATTTGCATCATCACGTAGTGGCAGATGGCCGTGTGATTTATGACAACCCAACTTTACCTGAGATGCAGGCTTACGCGAAGTCCAACCTGACACTCCTTTGGGATGAATACAAACGTTCGTTGAACCCAGAAGAATATCCTGTCGACCTGAGTCAAAAATGCTGGGACAACAAAATGCGCAATATTCAAGAAGTGAAAGAAATGGTCGACATGCATAAAGCGACAGGAGGGAAAGTTCAATGACAATGCAACAAGAAATTATTCAAGAGCTTGGTGTAAAGCCGCAAATTGATGTGAACGAAGAGATTCGTGTGACGATTGATTTCATGAAAGACTACATGAAAAAACATAGCTTTTTAAAATCACTAGTACTTGGAATTTCTGGAGGGCAAGATTCTACGTTACTTGGTAAACTTGCTCAAATGGCTGTAGACGAATTGAATGAAGAAACAGAGGGGGGCTATGAATTTATTGCAGTCAGTCTCCCTTATGGTGTGCAGTTTGATGAACATGATCGTCAAGATGCGCTCGCATTCATTCAACCTAGCCGAAAGATTACTATTAATATCAAAGAAGCTGTGGATGCAAGCGACCGAGCATTGCTAGAAGCAGGAGTTGACTTGAGTGATTTTGCAAAAGGAAACGAAAAGGCACGTGAACGAATGAAGGCTCAGTATTCGATTGCTGCAAGTTTCAATGGTGTGGTGCTCGGTACAGATCACGCAGCTGAAGCTGTTACTGGATTCTACACAAAATACGGCGATGGGGGTGTGGACCTTACCCCTTTATTCCGTCTGAACAAACGCCAAGGTCGTGCGATGTTAAAAGAACTTGGAGCTCCAGAACATCTTTATATGAAAATCCCGACTGCGGATTTAGAAGAAGACCGTCCGGCGATTCCAGACGAAGTGGCATTAGGCGTTACCTATGATCATATCGACGACTACCTTGAAGGAAAACAGATTGATCTAGAGGCGCAAGAAAAGATTGAAGGCTACTTTATCCGCTCGCGTCATAAACGTACGATGCCCGTCACTGTATTTGACACGTGGTGGAAAAAATAAACCTAGTGAAGAGGCTGCATTTGCAGTCTCTTTATTTGTTTTCTTGTAGGTCATTGGGTATGCTAAAAGAGAACTGACGTAATTTTCGAAAAATGACCGGACCTATAGAGAGGACGAGCGCAATGGACGCCAAATTGAAGATTGACCAAGTATTAGAGAATATCAGTAAAGTGATAATAGGAAAACGTGAAGTCGCAGAACTATCGGTAGCAGCTCTATTAGCAGGAGGCCACATTCTATTAGAAGATGTGCCTGGTGTTGGGAAGACGATGCTTGTTCGTGCTTTAGCAAAATCCACAGGTGCTAATTTCCGCCGCATCCAGTTTACCCCAGATTTACTCCCATCTGACGTTGTAGGCGTCTCCATCTATAACCCGAAAGAAATGGCATTTGAATTTCGACCTGGCCCGATCATGGGGAACATTGTTCTTGCCGATGAAATTAACCGGACATCGCCAAAGACCCAATCTGCACTACTTGAGGGGATGGAAGAATCCTCTGTCACAGTAGACGGAGAGACACTTGCGATCCCTAAACCGTTTTTTGTTATGGCTACACAAAACCCGATTGAACATGAAGGGACGTATCCACTTCCAGAGGCCCAGCTCGACCGATTCATCATGAAGCTCAAAATGGGCTACCCGACTGTGACGGAAGAAGTTCAGGTATTAAACAGTCTTGAACACAATGTGCCAATCGAGGAACTTGAGACGGTGATTTCACTAGCAGAGCTGACAGCGATTCAAAAAGAAGTGCGGGCGGTGCATGTCTCGGACGTCTTGAAAACATATATTGTCGAGCTTGCAACACGTACGCGAAACGATCCGTATGTCTATTTAGGTGCGAGTCCACGTGCTTCTATAGCACTAATGAGAGCAGCGCAGGCGTACTCCTTAATGAAAGGCAGAGACTTTGTCATGCCTGACGACATTCAATATCTCGCGCCATTCGTATTCTCACACCGTATTATCTTGAAACCAGAAGCTCGATATGAAGGGATGCAGGCGCAAGCGATTTTGAAAGAAATCATCAAGCGCACTCCTGTGCCTGTGGAACGGAATGTTGCGACATGAAACACCATGCAGGCTTGATAGGCCTCTTACTGATAGGAGTTGCAAGTTTTGCATACGCAATGTTTCAAGGTGGGTTTGTCAGTTGGTTTTTACTCTATGCTATCATCCCATTTCTAATTTTTGCGCTCATTATTTATTTTTACCCTGTCCGAAAAATGACAGTGGAGCGCGAATTGACTTCAGGTGAACTCACACGTGGTCAAACACTTGAAGTCACTCTCCATATAACACGAAATGACTGGTGGCCCCTCTACTATATGAAAGTAAGAGACTATCCACCGTTTAAAGACTATGAACCAAAACAACGTATTGTATTTGTAGGCTTCCGCCGATCCATTACGCTCACGTATGCCATTGAGAAATTGCCACGCGGTATATACATATTTGACGATGTAGAACTTGAACTCGTCGACCTTCTCGGCTGGTTACGCAAATCGTGGATAGTCTCAAGTCCGCACCAGATAACGGTGTATCCTCGTGTGACAGACCTTTTCTATACGCCGATTGCTTCCAATTATGATCAAGGTGCAGCACGAGCGCGTTTCCAAGCGCATAAAGAAAACTCTGTTGCAACAGGAGTCCGTGAGTATCAACCAGGTGACCGGGTTTCCTGGATTGACTGGAAATCGTTTGCGAAAAGTCAAACCCTGCGAACAAAAGATTTCGAAGATCGTCAAGCCCAAGATACTTTGTTGTACCTTGACCGAACAGAAGGACAAAGCTTTGACGATGCCATCGACTTCACACTCTCTGTCGTTCATGCAATGGAAAAGTCGGATTCCACCGGTGCATTCATCATTCCAGGTTCCAAGGGCATGATGCTGACGACTGTTCAGCACCAAGGACATGTAGAAAGAGCAAAACGAGAATTGGCCACAACGGAAGCAATCGAAGCTCAAGCGATGCGTCGATTGATTTCTGAAGACAAACGACTGGGTACGTTCAAGGGCATTATCTGTATTACTGCTTATCTTGAAAAAGCACGAATTGAAGCACTTACACACATGACACCGAATTTACGAGAAGGCATTTGCTTTGTAGTAAAAGGGGAAAATGCTCCGCGGCTGACTTCAGCTGAACTGCCAGTCGAAGAGTATGCGAAAGCACGAGGTTGGTCGGTCATCACCGTCTCACCGTCTCAATTCCCGGATGCATTCGGGGAGGTGGCCAAACGATGAAGCAGCGCACATTTATTATGGAGGCCGTGACGTTTTTAGCTGCCTTATTGTTACTTATTGAATGGTTAGGCCCAATTGCGGAATTGACGAATATTGGTTTTATTCGCGTGTTCTACATTTTTGTCGCGATTTCCTTCATCTTGTTATTTTTGAAAACCCCTTGGTGGATCAGTGGATTTGTAAAAATTGCTTATATTTATTGGTTCATCGTTTCTATTTATTCAGAGTTCACGATTTTAAGTGGAGAGAGTATTCGCTTCTTTTTGACTGAACTCATTTTCAATATCACACAACTGATTACATTGGATTTGACACAAATGACTGATCCGTTCCGCACAATCCTATTTTTTGTTTTGTTGTGGATGACTGTCTATTTGATTGGCTACTGGATTCGCATGCGTGCAACTATATTTGTATTCTTTATTTTAACAGTCATTATCATCGGCATTCTTGACACATTTACTCCGTATGACGGTTCTGCAGCGATTGTTCGCGTCTTTGTCATCGGTTTAGGAGTCAGTGCCTTCCTATTCTTATTTAAGTTGCACGAGAACCAAAAGCAAGTTCGCTACATTGGCATTGCGTTTACAGCAGCGCTTCTTCTTCTTTCTGTATCACTTGCCATCGTGCTCCCAAAAGCTGGACCATTATGGCCAGACCCCGTGCCGTATTTCTACTCAACCAATCCGCAGTCAGGGACTGGTCCAGGTGGGGCAGGAGGAATCAATAAAGTCGGCTATGATGAAAATGATGAACAACTCGGAGGCTCATTCATCAGTGATGATACCGAGGTATTCCAAGTAACTTCCACCTCTCGTGGCTACTACCGTGTAGAAACAAAGGATACGTATACATCGAAAGGGTGGATCCAATCAGAACCTCAGCTTGTCTATGATTACTATCAACAAGAGGAAGAATTTGCATTAGACTTCCCACCTAGCGTAGAAGACGATGTGCAACAAATGACATTCGACATGCAAACGGATTTCCCTTTTCTTTTCCATACGTACGGGGCAACGTCCTATACGAGCGGAGAACCCTTTGACGTCCGTTTCAACCTCAGTACAAACAAGTTTGATGCAGTCGATCAAGAAGCAATTGTAGAACCGCAAAGTTACAGTGTCGACTTTGCAGAGCCAAGTTATTTGTTAAGTGAGCTTCGATCAACTGCCATCGAAGATTTACAAACGATTGGTTCAGAATTTGACCGTTACTTGCAGCTTCCGAATACACTTCCGCAACGTGTGCGAGACTTAGCGCTTGATATTACTTCTGAGCAACAAAGTGTTTATGACCAAGCAAAAGCCATCGAACAGTATTTCCGAACGAATGGCTTCACCTACAGTCAAAACAACGTAGCCGTTCCGGAAGGGGACACAGATTACGTTGACCAGTTCTTGTTTGATACAAAAATCGGGTACTGTGACAACTTTTCGACGTCTATGGTCGTCTTGCTTCGTGCAGCTGATATTCCAGCGCGCTGGGTGAAAGGATTTGCTCCTGGCGAAGTTGTACAAGCTGAAAACGGTGAGCAAATCTTTCAAGTGACGAATAACAACGCGCACTCATGGGTCGAAGCGTATTTACCTGGAATCGGCTGGATGAATTTTGAGCCGACTATCGGATTTACGAATACACCGGATATCGAGTTTGACATCGAGTTAAGTCCAGACGATTCACTTGCAGCAGAGCAACAAGAAATTGAACAACAAGAGCAACAACAGCAAGAAACACCAGATCAACAGACGACACAGCAATCGAACTTCTCATTAGAACCTGCTGTTGAATGGCTCGATGCCAACAAATGGCGACTGCTCGGTTTATTCGGTTTACTCGGTGTCATCGGAAGCTTACTTTATAAGTTCCGTTTGAAATGGTTGCCGAAATTCTGGCTGCGCCGCTATTTGGCTTCAGATCAATCAGCAGAAGAATTTGAAAAATTATATACGCGACTGCTTCGTTATTTGGCGCTGTATGGATTACCGAAAGAACCAGGGCATACACTGACGCGCTACGCCGCCCAGATCGACAACTATTTTGGCGAAGGGCACATGCGTAATTTGACTACCCATTACGAGCGCCATTTATACGGAAAAGGGACACCAGAAAAACCGGAGCACTTGCGGGAAAGTTGGGAATATTTAATCAATCGCCTAAGCAGTTGATTTTGCCCTACGAAGGCTGTACACTAGGTACAATTCAATAACTACACAGGCCTCGTATATGTCCATTAATCTGGTATGGATGTCTCTACCAAGTCACCGGAAATGACTTGACTATGAGGACGGATTTCGTCATGCACATGCAGGGGCGTTATTCGTCCTTTTAGTTGTTCATTTTAGATGGACTTCAGTAGACCACACCAGACGCATAGATCAAGGCATCTATGCGTTTTTTTCATGACAGAACCTGTGATACTAATCAATGAGGTGGACAAACACATGACAGCTGCTCCTTTATTACAGGAACAAGAAAAAATCGTCGTACTCGACTTTGGTAGCCAGTACAATCAATTGATCACGCGTCGCATTCGTGAATTTGGCGTATACAGTGAATTACATCCCCATACAATTACAGCAGAAGACATCAAAAAGATGAACGCTGTCGGAATCATCTTCTCAGGTGGTCCGAACTCTGTGTATGACGTGAATGCATTCCACGTCGATCCAGCAATCTACGAACTTGATATTCCAATCCTAGGTATTTGCTATGGTATGCAATTGATGGCACATTATTACGGTGGAACAGTGGAGCGCGCAATGCAACGTGAATACGGAAAAGCAGACATCGCTGTTCAAAACCCTACACATCTATTTGATTCTTTACCAGATTCACAAGTTGTATGGATGAGCCATGGTGACCATGTAACAGTTGCACCTCCAGGATTCGAAGTCATCGCAACAAGTCCTTCATGTGAAGTGGCAGCGATGGCGAACGTTGAAAAAAATCTTTATGCTGTCCAATTCCACCCAGAAGTTCGTCATTCGATTTATGGAAACCAGTTAATCGAGAACTTCGTGTTCAAAGTTTGTGGAGCAAAAGGGGACTGGTCGATGGAAAGTTTCATCGAGCTTGAAGTCGAGAAAATCCGTGAGCAAGTCGGCGATAAAAAAGTACTTTGCGCACTATCAGGTGGCGTTGACTCATCAGTAGTTGCGGTACTGATCCATAAAGCAATCGGCGATCAATTGACATGTATGTTCGTTGACCACAATCTTCTTCGTAAAAATGAAGCAGATGAGGTAATGAAAATTTTCGCTGACGGCTTCAATATGAACGTCATCAAAATCGATGCTCGTGAGCGCTTTATGTCAAAACTTGCAGGTGTTTCAGATCCTGAAAAGAAACGTAAAATCATCGGAAATGAATTTATTTATGTATTTGACGACGAAGCAGCGAAGCTTTCAGACATGGACTTCCTCGCACAAGGGACACTTTACACGGATATTATCGAAAGTGGTACGGCTACTGCTCAAACAATCAAATCACACCACAATGTTGGTGGCCTTCCTGAAAACATGAAGTTTGAATTGATCGAGCCATTAAACACACTCTTTAAAGATGAAGTACGTGCATTAGGAGCAGAGCTTGGTCTTCCTGAAAGTTTAGTTTGGCGTCAGCCTTTCCCAGGTCCGGGTCTTGCGATTCGTGTGCTTGGAGAAGTGACAGAAGAAAAACTAGAAATCGTTCGTGAATCCGATGCAATCCTTCGTGAGGAAATTGCAAAAGCTGGTCTTGACCGTGACATCTGGCAGTACTTCACAGTGCTACCTGATATCCGCAGTGTAGGCGTAATGGGTGATGCACGCACATATGATTACACAATCGGAATTCGTGCCGTAACGTCAATTGACGGTATGACATCTGACTGGGCACGTATCCCGTGGGATATTTTAGAGAAAATCTCTGTTCGTCTGGTCAATGAAGTAAACCACATCAACCGTGTTGTCTATGACATTACTTCTAAGCCACCAGCAACGATTGAGTGGGAATAACGAACTTTCGTGGAATAAATATAAATAATGTTCGGTTTTTCTGTTGACGGAGAAAAACTGAAATGTTATCCTAAGATTATAAAATTGAATCATGTCGTCGTATATATTTGGGAATAAGGCCCGAACGTCTCTACCGGATCACCGTAAATGATCTGACTACGATGAGCACAGCACTCCCACTTTTGTCGGTTTGTTTTGCTTATTGAGGGAGTATGCGAATTCGTATACTCCCTTTTTCTGTAGACAAGGCTATTCGCGACAGAAATCAGGAGGAAATTATGAAGAAGTATTTTCGTTTTGAAGAATTAGGCACCAACTACCGAAGAGAAATCATCGGTGGACTCACTACTTTCTTAGCAATGGCGTATATTTTAATCGTCAATCCAATCACGCTCTCTCTAGAAACAGTACCAGGTCTACCAGACTTTATGTATATGGATAAAGGGGCAGTCTTTACTGCAACTGCATTAGCAGCAGCAATCGGATCACTCGTCATGGGGATTCTTGCTAAATACCCGATTGCACTGGCACCAGGTATGGGACTTAATGCATTTTTCGCTTATACCGTTATCTTAACAATGGAAATCCCTTGGCAAGTTGCTTTAACAGGTGTTCTATTTTCTGGTATTATCTTTATTATCTTATCTTTAACTGGAATTCGTGAAGTCATTATCAACTCGATCCCAAGTGAATTAAAATATGCTGTGGGAGCAGGGATTGGACTTTTCATTACATTTATTGGCCTTCAAAACGCTCAAATTATTGTAAATAACGACGCTGTGTTATTAGGCCTTGGAGATTTCACAGACCCGAATGTCTTACTCACAATCTTTGGACTTGTGATCACAGTCATCATGATGGTAAAGGGAATCAAGGGCGGAATATTCTACGGATTGGCTATTACAGCAATCGTAGGAATGGTATTTTCATTAGTTCCTATGCCATCAGGAATTATCGGCGAAGTGCCAAGTGTCAGCTCAACATTCGGTGTTGCGTTTGAACCAATTTTTAATGATCCAGCTTCACTACTGACAGTTCAATTCTTAATCGTTGTTTTAACATTCTTATTCGTTGATTTCTTTGACACAGCAGGAACTCTAATCTCTGTCGCAAACCAAGCAGGTCTTATGAAAGACGAAAAGCTTCCACGTGCGAGTAAAGCTCTATTATCAGATGCGATTGCCACGACAGCAGGAGCAATCGTTGGAACATCGACAACTACTTCCTATGTAGAATCAAGTGCAGGTGTAGCAGCAGGGGCACGTTCAGGTTTTGCAGCCGTCGTAACAGGAGTATTATTTTTACTATCTTTATTCTTTTACCCATTACTGAGTGTCATTACGGCAAGTGTGACAGCTCCTGCTTTAATTATTGTAGGGGTATTGATGGTAAGTTCAATTGGTAAGATCGACTGGTCAAAATTCGAAGTCGCAGTACCAGCATTTTTCGTAATCTTGATGATGCCACTGACATACTCGATTGCTACAGGAATCGCAATCGGATTTATCTTCTATCCAATTACAATGTTAGTTGCAGGAAGAGCGAAAGAGATTCATCCGATTATGTATGGCCTATTTTTCATTTTCTTGGCTTACTTTATATTCTTATAAGAAGAAACTCCAATTCCTCATCATTTATTGATGAGGATTTTTTTGAAAGATAAGAAAGTATATAATTTTTGATGCCATGAGCCCAGTGTTCATGGTATTTTGATTTTATGGAGACAAATATT
>NZ_JBGOBM010000015.1:0-50460 GCF_041475995.1 Chryseomicrobium imtechense
GGGCAACAGAGAAGAAGGTCATCCCGTCAGGGGTGGCCTTTTTTGTGTGCAAAAAAGTAGACATAATCTTTTCCCGCACTGTTTGTCTTCTCTCAGATGGATGTGTCTTCCTTGCGATGCTCGTCTAAAAGACAGTTCACGAACGAAGAGGACTTGGCCCGCCCCTTCAGCGCGGGCCAAGCGCGGTTCTTCGTGATCCGTCCCACGCCGATCATCTCCAGTACGACCCATCGATACAAGATAAGACCTTCTTGTAAGGATGACTGCATCCAACTAACTCTTCATCTCGGCTCCGCCTCTACTGATCCTTGTGAATCTCATAATCAGTGGAAACTTCATAGCATCTTCTTCACTGCACTAACGTGAGGCTCTATTAGCAATCCACCACACACTGTCGAGGACAGCGACTGTTCACAAACTTCACTTTCTTGTAAGGGCTTGATTACAAAATACGTTTCTAGGAAGACCTTTGATGTCGAAATGCATTTCTAATAGGATCTGGTCTGTCAGTGATCGAATGCCCGCTGTCCTCCACAGTGCTTCTTGTGAAAATGAATAGAGCCTCGCGTTAGCGCAGCGAGTCGCGACTCTGAAGTTGTGCGCTCTAATTCTAGTAAAAGACAAAATAGAGGCGGAGCCGACTCGAAGAAGATGCAGGGCACACCTTCCTGAAAATAAGCGCTTGAACTAGCCAGGTCCAGCTGGAGATGATTGTGGAAGGTCAAACTAAGAAGAACTGCGCAGGGGCCGCTCAATTCGAGCGGCCCCTGTCCTCTTCATTCTTAATTTGATTTTTAGAGCAAGCATCGTAAGATGGATCTGGCTTTCTCAAGAACACTCCGCCATACAGACTATATGCGGATGCATCGGATCCCCTGTCCTCTTCGTTCTTACTTTGATCTTTAGAACAAACATCGTAAGGTGGATTTAACTTTTTGAGAGACATCCCGAATTATGACGCAGCTTCTAACCAGTCAACACTACATCAAGTGTGAATTCTCTGGCTATTGCTACAATTAGGGTCTAAAGTATGGTATAGTGAAAAACGTAACATAACACAAGGGGGTTCTACACATGAAGAAGAGCAAAATGTTAGCGTTACTCGCAGCACTCGTAGCACTACTACTTATCGTAGCAGCATGTGGGTCAGACGATGCAGGTTCAGGAGATTCTGAAGGAAAAGTGTATCAAGTAGGTATTGATACAACGTATCCACCATTTGAATATGAAGAAGACGGCGAATACAAAGGTATCGATGTTGACTTGATTCGTGCCATCGCTGAAAACCAAGGATTTGAAATTGAACTGAATCCAATGGACTTTGGTGGAATTATTCCAGCAGTACAAGCCGGTCAATTAGACGTGGCGATTGCAGGAATGAGTATTACAGATGAGCGTAAAGAAGTCGTTGATTTCTCAGATCCATACTTTGAAGCTGGTTTAACATTAGTTACAGCTGCTTCAAACAATGAAATCACTAGCCTAGAAGATTTAGAAGGCAAACGTGTAGTTGTAAAAACAGGTACAACGGGTGCTAAATTTGCAGAAGATAACAAAGATGAATATGGGTTTGAAATCACAACGTTAGAAGACAGCCCATCTATGTTCCAAGAAGTTTCAAATGGCAATGCAGATGTTCTGATTGAAGACTACCCAGTAATTGCATATGCAATTGCACAAAGTAGCTTAGATCTTCAAATCGTGGGTGAACGTCTGAATGGTGATAACTATGGTATCGCAGTTCTAAAAGGTGAAAATGCAGATCTACTTGAGAAAATCAATGCAGGTCTACAAGAACTTCGTGATAGCGGCGAATATGACGAAATCATCAACACGTATATCACTGAATAACTAATCAAACTGGAAAGGCGCGGCAGTAACCGCGTCTTTTTTGATACAAAGGAGTTGAAGTTAGGTGCAAGACTTTATACCAGCATTAACGGAACTTTATGATAAGATAAAAGCCGCGATGCCTACATTACTTGATGGTCTTCAAGTAACGCTTTATATTTTTGCAGTGGCCATTGTCTTAGGTTTCTTAATTGGTTTAGTGATGGCTCTTTTCCGTTTATCACCAATTAAACCGCTACAGTGGATCTCAAAGATTTTTGTAGATGCAATTCGGGGAACGCCATTTATTGTTCAGTTATTCTTTATCTATTTTGGTTTAAACTCACTGTCATTTATTTCACTTGATAATACATGGGCTGGGATTTTAACCGTGGCTATTAATGCGGGTGCATACTTCGCTGAAATCATCCGTGCAGGGATTCAATCGATTGATAAAGGACAAACAGAGGCAGCTCGCTCATTAGGACTAGATTCCACGCAAAATATGCGTTTCGTTGTACTTCCACAAGCGTTCCGCCGCATGTTACCAACGATTACGAATCAAGCGATTATTTCATTAAAAGATACATCGCTTCTTTCTATCATTGGAGTCGCGGATTTGACGCAACGAGGTCGAGTGGTAGTAAGTGCTACATATGATCCGTTTACAATATATTTATTACTAGGAATTATGTATTTTGTGATTATTTATCTATTGTCCCTACTCTCTAGCTACCTAGAAAGGAGGTTCGTCTTACGATGAGTATGATTCGTGTCGAAAACTTAAAGAAGTCATTCGGAGACATTGAAGTCTTAAAAGACGTCAGTACAGTGATTGAACCGTCTGAAGTAGTATGTGTGATTGGACCTTCTGGTTCGGGGAAGAGTACGTTCTTACGTTGCTTAAATCGTCTAGAAGAAATCACAGATGGTCATGTGTTTGTAAATGGTCAAGATATTACCGACAATAAGAACAATATTAATAAAATTCGTCAAGACGTAGGTATGGTGTTCCAACAATTCAACCTGTTTCCACATATGACGGTTCTTCAGAATATTACACTCGCACCTGTGAAGTTGAAGAAACTATCACCGGCAGATGCTGAGAAGAAGGCGTTTGCGCTTCTTGACAAAGTCGGTCTACGTGAAAAAGCCAAAGCCTACCCTGGGGAGTTGTCGGGTGGTCAGAAGCAACGTGTGGCTATTGCGCGTGCACTTGCGATGGATCCAAAAGTCATGTTATTCGATGAGCCGACATCAGCGCTTGACCCAGAAATGGTAGGAGACGTTTTGGATGTTATGAAGGACTTGGCGAAAGAGGGGATGACGATGATCGTCGTAACCCATGAGATGGGCTTCGCTGCAGAAGTGGGAGATCGCGTGATCTTTATTGATGGAGGATACATCGTTGAAGAGAATGTGCCAAAAGAGTTGTTTGGCAATCCGCAACATGAGCGTACGAAATCTTTCTTAAGTAAAGTACTATAATAATAGAAGAAAACAAAAAAGACAGTCCGCATTGGACTGTCTTTTTGTCTATTATTGAGCTGTATATCCACCATCGATGATCATCGTCTGACCCGTCATTCCTTTTGCTTGCTCAGAAGCAAAGGAGTCAACAAGTCCCTCCAAATAGGGCCCCATATATATGTCAAAAACATTTAATCCTATCATTAGGCTAATTAGGAGTCAATACAAATAGAAGGTGTTGTTATACCTTGATTATTGCGAATTTTTTAGATATCCTATAGGTAAAGTTTTGAAAGCGATTACAGGAGGAATGCGGGATGGCGACAGATAATTTGTATGCGCTTTGGTTTCAAACGAGCAAACAATATCTCCAAAGTGTGACGAGACGAATGGAAGGGTATGGTCTAACGTTGGACAGTTTCCGTGTGTTAGAACTGTTGCAGGGGACTCCTGAGCAAACCTATACAGTGCAACAACTCAGTACGGTACTTGGCATTCCAAGTGGCAGTATAACGAGCGTTACGAATCGTCTATTGAAAAAGGAACTTGTTACGAAACGTCCATGTCCAACAGATCGACGCTGCTCGTTTGTAGAAATCACAAAGCTTGGCAATCGTTTGATCACGAGTCTGTTAGATGAGCATTTTACTTATTTAGAAGAAAACTTTTCGGCATTGACGGATCAAGAAAAAGAACAGTTATACCGGATGCTCAAAAAAATCAATCAATCGCCTTCTTGATGGATGGTATACTGAAAACACATAGAAAAGAGGAATGAAAATGCGGCGACCCCTAGTAGAAAAACTTCAGCAGTTTGTGGAGAAGCAGCCTATGTCGCTGCATGTTCCAGGTCATAAAAATGGCTATTTTAGCACGCTGCCAAAAGCACTGCGAGATAGTTTGAGTTATGACGTGACAGAGCTTACAGGACTCGATGATCTGCACGCTCCAGAAGGCATCATTCAAGAAGCACAAGACCTGTTGTCAACCTTTTACGGAAGTGATGCGAGTTACTTTTTAGTGAATGGGTCCACGGTCGGTAACCTAGCGATGATGCTTGCAGCGACCACCCCTGGAGACCGCGTCCTTATTCAGCGCAATGCGCATAAATCTGTATTTCATGCAGTCGAGCTTGCGCGAGTCCGCCCTGTATTTATCACTCCGGAATGGGATCACCGAACAGAAACTGCAGCGCATGTCTCTTTGCAAGGCATTCAACAGGCTTTTCACGAGTTTCCGGACATTCGGGCGGTGGCTCTGACAACTCCGACCTATTTTGGCGTTGTATCTGACTTACTCGAAATCGTGGAATTTTGTCATACAAAAGGTGTGCCAGTACTTGTCGATGAAGCGCATGGAGCGCATTTCCAAGGGTCCGATTACTTCCCGGTATCCGCTCTTGAATGTGGGGCAGATGTTGTCGTTCAGTCCGCTCATAAAAGTTTGCCGGCGATGACAATGGGGTCATTCTTACATAGCAAATCTAAATTTGTAGGGAAAGACCGCTTGGAGCATGCACTCCGTATGTTGCAGTCGAGCAGTCCTTCATATCCCGTGATGGCGTCTCTTGACGATGCCCGTGCGTATCTCGCTTCATTCACAGCCAGGGATTACCATCATTTCATGGATAAGCGCGCATTATTCTTAGATAGTTTACAAGGGATTTCCGGGCTCGATATCGTCGAAGTAGACGATCCATTGAAACTGATGATTCGAATAGGAACGCATGCTGGGCACCAAGTCCGCGATGCGCTCGAACAACAAGGCGTATATGTTGAACTTGCACACGGTCAGCATGTTTTATGGATGTTGCCTCTATTGAAATACGGGGAAGATTACCGGTTTGCGGAGTTGCGAAGCCGCGTGAAGCGCGCTTGTGAGGCGTTGAAGTCTGTGCGTCCACAAGCCCTTCCAGTAGTGACGGCTGTTGCGGCCAATCAGCTGACGAAGCCTGAGGTTGCTCTTGAAGAAGTGCAACGCAGAAACGGAGAATGGATTTCCTATACGAAGGCAATCGGACGCATCGCAAAAGGCGCCATCATCCCGTATCCTCCTGGAATTCCGTTGCTTCTTCCTGGAGAACGGTTTACAGTAAAGACACTTGTGCAGCTAGAAGAATGTTTGATGGGCAAGGCTGCATTTCAAGGAGAACATAGGTTAGCACAACGACAGGTTTATGTACTGGAGGAAACCAATTAAAATGAGTGGATATTTTATTACAATTGAAGGCCCAGATGGCGCAGGAAAGACGACCATCACGAATCGTGTGGCTGAACGTCTGAAAGCAGAGGGTGTCGACGTCATGATGACGCGTGAACCAGGTGGCATTCCAATTGCGGAACAAATACGAGAAGTCTTGCATGATACAAAAAATACAGCAATGGATAGTCGCACAGAGGCACTCTTATACGCAGCGGCACGCCGTCAGCACCTTGTCGAGAAAGTGCGACCAGCCCTTGCAGAAGGAAAAGTTGTCATTTGCGATCGCTTTGTCGATAGTTCTCTTGCATATCAAGGCTATGCACGTGGTTTGGGTGTGGATGAAGTGTGGTCCATCAATCAATTTGCGATTGAGGGCTTTCTTCCCACGCGCACATACTTCTTTGATATCACACCGGAAGAAGGCTTACGAAGAATCGAAGCATCTGACGTGCGGGAAGTAAATCGTCTTGATGAAGAAGGGCTGGCTTTCCATAAAAAAGTGTACGAAGGCTATCAGCATCTTCTCGAAAAATTTTCAGAGCGCATCGTTCGAATTGACGCAGGAAAATCAATAGAAGAGGTCGAAGAAGAGATGTATGCACACATTCGTCGCGACCTAAATATGGTATACTAAAGAGAATGGAGGTGGGTCCTATGAAATTAGTCGTCGCAGTCGTTCAGGATCAGGACAGCAACCGTTTGTCGAATGCCCTGACTAAGGCGAAATTCCGAGCAACTAAGCTTGCGAGTACCGGAGGCTTCTTGCGTTCTGGAAACACAACATTTTTAATTGGAACTGAAGATCATCTTGTACCTACTGTACTTGATTTAATACGAGATAACTGTCGCGCACGTGAACAGATGGTCGCCCCGGTTTCTCCGATGGGTGGCAATGCGGATTCGTATATTCCGTATCCGGTGGAAGTAGAGGTAGGCGGAGCAACTGTGTTCGTCATGCCAATCGAGCATTTCCATCACTTCTAATAAACACGAAGGGCCGTGTGTCGCATAATTTGCGCATGCGGCTTTTTTTAAAACTAGATGTGGAAGACGTTCGCTCAGAAATCGCGTGAAATCCAGGCGCACCAATGGAGGCGCTTTTTGCCTCCGTTGGGGTGAATGGTTTTTGCGTGAATTTCTAACGTCTGCAACTCGATACCGAGAAATGCAGAGTCTTTACAACTGGACAAAACTAGATGTGAAAGACGTTCGTCCATATTTAACCGAAGGGAGACTCAGTCATGGACTGGCAAGCAACTCAAGCACCAGAACGTCAGCCGCGTCTGGTCGCCCAAATTACCCGAATGATTCAAAACGATCGACTCAGCCACGCCCTTCTGTTAACCGGCGATCAAGGCACTGGGAAACTGGCGGTCGCCCACTTTATCATTCAATTGACACTTTGCGAAAATGCGCAAAATGTTCCATGTGAAACATGTCGACCATGTCGATTAGTGACATCAGGCAACCATTTGAATGTACATACGATTGAACCAGACGGTCAATTCATCAAGCGGGCGCAAATCGATCAATTGATTCATGAACTTAGCAAGACAGCTCGTGAGTCTAGTCGGAAATTTTATATTGTACATGATGCGCATCGTATGAATGCATCGAGTGCCAATGCGCTTCTAAAATTTCTAGAAGAACCAACAAGTGAAGTCACGGCTATTCTACTGACGAATCAGCCACACGCCCTGCTTCCGACCATTCGCTCGCGCTGTCAGCAGATGACCTTGCAACCTGTTCCTCCTGAGCAGTTGAAAGTGCAGCTGATGGAACAAAATGTTTCAGAAAGCATGGCTTCGACGGTTAGCAAACTTGCTTCTTCTTTAGAGGATGCACTGGCGATGGTAGAGGAAGAGGAGTTTGGACTTGCACGAAAAGGCGTGTTAAAATTAATGGAAGCATTGGAACGTGGAACAGCCCATGCACTTGTACAAGCGCATGAGCACGTCATTCCGCTGCTCAAAGATAAAGAAAAAGCAGAGCGCGTGCTGGATTTACTGCTTTTTGCTTATCGAGATATCGTTGCAAACAAAGCAAATCCCGGCAGCAGCAGTACGTTTCCCGATAAGAGTGCGCTATGGGAGCAAATCGCGATGCGAAGCACGTTTGAGCAACTGACCTACCAGCTAGAGCACATCATGAAAGCCAGACGTCGCCTTCATCAGAATGCGAATCGTACGTTGTTAATGGAGCAGCTAGTTATAGAGCTGCGGGAGGTTAATTCAGTTGTATAAAGTAATCGGTGTCCGCTTCAAGAAAGCGGGTAAAATATATTATTTTGATCCAGGTGACTATGTCTGTGAACTAGATGACTATGTGATTGTCGAAACCGCACGTGGTGTCGAATTTGGAAAGGTTGTTATAGCCGTTCGGGAAGTTGAAGAAAACGATGTCGTTTTACCGCTCCGAAAAGTTGTACGACCAGCGTCTCCAAAAGATCGTTTGCAAGTTGAAGAAAATAAGTCTGAATCCCTACAAGCACTTGCTCTTGGTGATGCCAAGATCCGTGAACGCAAACTAGAGATGAAACTTGTGGATGTCGAATTTACATTTGACCGCAACAAAATTATTTTTTATTTCACTGCAGAAGGCCGTGTCGATTTCCGAGACCTTGTGAAAGATTTGGCCTCTGTATTCCGCACGCGTATTGAACTGCGTCAAATCGGAGTACGAGATGAGGCGAAGATGCTTGGTGGAATTGGGCCATGTGGGCGTATGCTCTGTTGTTCGACATTCCTAGGCGACTTTGAGCCTGTCTCTATCAAGATGGCGAAAGATCAGAACTTGTCATTGAATCCTTCTAAGATTTCAGGACTTTGTGGTCGTTTAATGTGTTGCTTGAAATATGAAAATGATGAGTATGAACAAGCTCGTGCGCTTCTGCCGGACTTAGGGCAGCGCGTGACAACACCTGAAGGGAAAGGGAAGGTTGTCGGCTTGAACATTTTAGAGCGCGTTTTACGCGTTGAACTATACGAAGGGCAGCGTGTCCTGGAGTATTCCCTAGAAGAATTAGTGCAGCATTCGTAACCTGCAGAGATGGATGAGGTGAGTTGTGATGGACCGTAATTTTTTGGAGACGATTGTTGCGTTTGAAGAACAATTAAAGTCCACGCAAGAGCAATTTCGGGCTTTAAAAGAGTTCGTTGCCATAATGATGGAAGAACATCAGACATTGCAGCAAGAGAATCGCCATCTGCGTGAGCGCCTCGATGCGATGCATGCAGAAGAAGCGAAACTACAACAAGAACAAAAGCGACCACCCAAGCGGGATGTCGGAGAAGGCTATGATAACTTGGCTCGCCTCTATCAAGAAGGCTTTCATGTCTGCCATCCTCAATTTGGGAGTCCGCGAAAAGAGCTTGATTGTATGTTCTGTCTCGCATTTTTAAATAAAGATACGTAATGAGGAGCTGATACCGATTGCGGTGTCAGCTTTTTTCGAATGCTAGGAAGAGGTGAATCAAATGGAGTACTTACAAGGAGATGAACGATTGGATTATCTGCTTGCAGAGGATTTGCGGATCATACAAAGTCCTTCTGTATTTTCGTTCTCACTTGATGCAGTATTGCTTGCACGTTTTGCGTCCATTCCACTCAAGCGAGGGAAAATTGTAGATTTGTGCACAGGAAATGGAGCGATTCCGTTATTTCTCAGTGCACGAACAAGTGCGCCGATTATTGGTGTAGAACTACAAGAGCGTTTGGTGGATATGGCAACACGTAGCGTCCACTACAACGAACTAGAATCACAAATCACGATTCAGCAAGGAGATGTGCGCGGAATCGCCAAAGTGTTGGGGTCAGAGAAGTATGATATGGTGACGTGCAACCCGCCTTATTTTCCGGTAGAAGCAGCACCGGATAAAAAATTATCGGAGCATCAGGCCATTGCGCGCCATGAAATCCACTTGTCACTTGAAGAAGCCGTTGCCAACGCGAGCAGCCTTCTCAAGCAAGGTGGGAAGGCTGCGTTTGTGCACCGTCCAGGCCGCTTGATTGAGTTGATTGACGCGATGCGGCGCAATCGACTAGAACCGAAACGTATTCAACTGGTCTATCCAAAAGAAGGACGAGAAGCAAATACAGTATTAATAGAAGGAATCAAAGATGGGAAGCCTGATTTAAAGGTGTTGCCTCCTGTAACGGTGTATCAGGAAAATGGGAGCTACACACCTGAAATTGAGGTGATTTTATATGGAAATAAAAAATAGTCATTATTTCTATGTAGTTTGTTGCAAAGATGCGACTTTTTATGCGGGCTATGCAAAGAACGTACTAAGTCGATTGAAGGAACACAATGACGGCAAAGGGGCTAAATATACTCGGCCACGACTCCCAGTAAAATTAGTCCATTTTGAGGAATTTGAAACACGTTCACTTGCGATGAAACAAGAGTATGCATTTAAGCAGTTAACACGAAAACAAAAAGAGCAGTATATAGAAGGGAAGCGAGAGCATGCACATCCAATCCTCCCATCAATTTGAATCGACGAGTTGTCTATACTTAGTGGCAACGCCGATTGGAAATTTAGAAGATATGACCTTCCGGGCGATTCGTATCTTAAAAGAAGTAGACGTGATTGCAGCTGAAGATACAAGAAATACGAAAAAACTTTGTCATTATTATGAGATTGAGACCCCATTAGTGAGCTATCATGCTCATAACGAAGAAGCGGGCGGTGTAAAATTGTTACACATGCTGAAAGAGGGCAAATCTGTAGCCTTAGTAAGTGACGCAGGTATGCCGTGTATTTCTGATCCGGGAGATGATCTTGTTCGCAAAGCCTTAGCTGAAGGGTTCGCAGTTGTACCGGTACCTGGAGCTAACGCAGCACTGACTGCTCTTATTGCTTCTGGAATCAATGCGCAACCTTTCACGTTCTATGGCTTTCTTCCACGCGGGAAAAAAGAGCGCAAAGAGGCGTTAGAGGTGCTGTTGGCCCGAACGGAGACATCCATCTATTATGAAGCACCGCACCGATTAAAAGAAGTTTTGCAGTCCATTCAGGATGTATTAGGTGGTCAACGTAAAATTGTAGTAGCTCGTGAACTGACGAAAAAATTCGAGGAGTTCATTCGAGGGACTGTAGAAGAAGCGATAGAATGGGCGTCGAGCAAAGAGGTGCGCGGGGAGTTTTGCCTTGTCATTGAAGGGACTTCTGAACAAGTAGTAGAGCAAAACAAATCTGCAGAATGGTGGGAAGAGTTAGATGTAAAGCGTCACGTAGAAGCGCTGATGCTTCAACAAGACCTATCCTCAAAGCAGGCAATCAAAGAAGTGGCGGTCGCACGCCAGATGAACAAGCGCGACGTGTATGCGGCGTATCATTTAGAAGAGGAATAAAAAGAGAGCTGCCTTTCCGAGGAAAGGCAGCTTTATATAAAAAGAGGAATACGCTTATTTTGTTAAGCTTGTTTGGATCTCGTTGATTAATTGCTCAGCGCCTTCTGGGCTAAGAATTAATTTTCCGCCAACTAAACGTAAGTTGTCGTCTGACACTTCGCCAGTAACTGCGCATGTCATGTTTGGTAAGTATTTTTTCAAGATGATTTTATCGTCATCCACATAAATTTCAAGAGCGTCTTTTTCTGCAATACCTAGTGTGCGGCGAAGTTCGATTGGAATAACTACGCGTCCTAGTTCATCAACTTTACGTACAATACCTGTAGATTTCATTAGTTGTTTCCCCTCTCGGAATATAATTCGTCATTTTTCGACAAATAGTTTTGGTTATGGATTTTATCATACCAACAACTCCCAAATACGTCAATTCGTTTAACTTCAAAATAATCGACTTAAATGGTAAAAAAATGATAATATTAATAAATGATAATAAAAATATAACGTCAATTTCTTTCGAGTTACCAAAAGTGACGTAAAAAGAGCAAGTTAAGGGAATAAGTGGATTTGTCGAATGATGTTACAAAGTCTTGTCGACAAACACTTTTTCCGGACTAATTGAATCGACACGTCGATTTCGATACAATGAACAATAATGAAACTAAGTGGAGGCGCATTCGCATGACTCAAGAGAAAAAGACATTTTACATTACAACCCCGATCTATTATCCAAGCGGTAAATTCCATATCGGGACAGCTTACACGACCGTGGCTTCCGATGCGATTGCGCGTTATAAGCGTTTGAAAGGCTATGACGTACGTTTCTTGACGGGAATGGATGAGCATGGACAAAAGATCCAAGAAAAAGCGCAAGAAAATAACAAAGAGCCACAAGCGTACGTGGATGAAATTGCAGAAGCAGCAAAAAAAGTATGGGAAATCATGGACATCAGCTATGATGACTTTATTCGTACAACAGAAAAGCGTCACACAGACGCTGTCGAAAAGATCTTCCAACGCTTTTTAGACAATGGCGATATTTACAAAGGCGAGTACGAAGGCAACTATTGTACTCCGTGTGAATCGTTCTTCACTGAAAAGCAATTGGTCAATGGCAATTGTCCGGATTGTGGACGTCCTGTTAAAAAGGTCAAAGAAGAATCGTATTTCTTCAATATGAAAAAGTATGCAGACCGCTTGCTTACCTATTATGAACAAAACCCAGGATTTATCGAACCGGAATCGCGTAAAAATGAGATGATCAATAACTTCATCAAACCAGGTCTAGAAGATCTTTCTGTATCACGCACATCCTTTGACTGGGGAATCAAAGTACCTGGAGACCCGAAACATGTTATCTACGTATGGGTAGATGCATTATCCAACTACATCACATCACTTGGATATGGGTCAGATGACGATTCGAAGTTCAAAAACTACTGGCCAGCGGATGTTCACGTTGTTGGAAAAGACATCGTTCGATTCCACACAATTTACTGGCCGATTTTCTTGATGGCACTTGATCTACCGCTTCCGAAAAAAGTATTTGCGCACGGGTTCATTATGATGAAAGACGGCAAGATGTCGAAATCAAAAGGCAATGTCGTGTATCCAGAAATGCTTGTGGAGCGATACGGCTTAGATGCGACACGTTATTTCTTACTGCGTGAGTTGCCATTTGGTGCGGACGGAGTGTTCTCGCCGGAGTCATTTGTAGAGCGTACAAACTATGACTTAGCAAATGACCTAGGGAACTTGCTGAACCGCACAATTTCGATGATCAACAAGTACTTTGACGGAACGATTCCGGTAGAAGAGGCTGTCGAGACGGAATTCGACAAAACATTGCATGAGCTCTTTGCGGAAACGAAACAAAAAGTAGAAGACAACATGGAGAAGATGCAGTTTAGCATCGTGTTGTCAGATATTTGGACATTTATTTCACGAACGAATAAATACATTGATGAAACACAACCATGGGTTCTTGCAAAAGACGAAGCAGACCGCGGGAAACTTGCGTCTGTTATGGTGCACTTGGCAGAAAGTTTGCGTTTGACGGCTATTTTCATTCAACCATTCTTGACGAAAAACCCAGCGGAGATTATGCGTCAACTGGGGCTTTCTGAGAAGGGATTAGCTTGGGAAGGTTTAGATGCATTCCACGGTATTCCACAAGGAACAAAAGTTGTTGAAAAGGGTGTTCCAATCTTCCCTCGTCTTGATGTAGAGGAAGAAGCAGCGTACATTCGTGAGCAGATGCAAGGTGGCGCGACTCCAGTAGTAGAAGAACCAAAAGAAGAGGCGCCAGAAGTTGAAGAAATTTCGATTGATGACTTTATGAAAGTAGATTTACGCGTAGCAACGGTGACAGCGTGTGAACCCGTGCCGAAAACATCAAAACTCTTGAAACTTCAACTCGATCTTGGCTACGAGCAGCGTCAAGTAATCTCCGGTATTGCAGAGCATTACAAGCCGCAAGACGTCATCGGTAAAAAAGTGATTGTTGTCGCCAACTTGAAGCCGGTCAAATTGCGCGGAGAGTTGTCACAAGGAATGATATTAGCTGGATCGAAAAATGGCTACCTGACACTCGCTGAAGTGGATGACAAGCTTGAAAACGGTGCACAAGTCAAATAAATCAGTGAAGAGCCCGCCAGTATGTGCGGGTTCTTTTTTCTCACAGAACCAAGAAAGGATGAGACGATGCAATTTATAGATACACATGTTCATTTAAACGCAAACCAGTACGACGAAGATCTACAAGAGGTCATCTCACGTGCGCGTGAAAAAGGTGTACAGAAGATGGTCGTCATCGGATTTGATACAAAAACAATCAACCGCGCAATCGCTATCGCAGAAGCTGATCCGGACATTTACGCAGTGGTAGGCTGGCACCCGGTAGATGCAGTCGACTGTACGGAAGAGGACCTAGCATGGATAGAGGAGTTGGCGAGCCATGAGAAGGTTGTAGGAATCGGAGAGACCGGTCTTGATTATTACTGGGACAAATCACCGAAAGATGTGCAACAAGACCTGTTCCGTAAACATATTCGTTTGGCGCAACGCGTACAACTTCCTCTAATCATTCACAATCGTGATGCGACAGGTGATGTACTGCGGATCTTACAAGAAGAAGAGGCTCATCTGACCGGTGGAATTATGCATTGTTTCGGTGGCAGTGTGGAAACAGCGCAAGAAGCCATCCGTATGAACTTTATGATTTCACTCGGTGGGCCTGTGACGTTTAAAAATGCGAAGACACCAAAAGAAGTTGCAAAAGAAATTGACTTAGATCATTTGCTCATTGAAACAGACGCACCTTACCTCGCACCGCACCCATATCGCGGGAAACGGAATGAACCGTCCTATGTACCGCTCGTGGCTGAAGAAATCGCGCGGTTAAAAGAGTTGAGCGTGGAAGAAGTAGCAACGCGCACGACAAAAAATGCAGAGAAATTTTTCGGGATTTGATTAAAAAACGATGAACGCCTCCATACTGAAAACTATACCGGATGACACGAGATCGACATAAAGGTCAGACAATCGAGCTTGACAATTATCTCGACAACTAGATATAATCATCCGAGTGAATAAGGAGGCGTTTTTCGTGTCAAATTTTACCATGAAAAACCTGTTCTCTAACTCATTGAGGAGCAAGGATACGTGGATGACAATCGTCACTCTACTTGTATTTCTTGCAGTCGTATCTTTCGTACTATTCGAAGGAACGAAAAAGACGGTCAGCTTGACTGTCAACGGACAACAACAAGAATTAGCAACTCATGCAGATACAGTAGGCGAACTTCTCGAGGAACAAGAAATCGATGTTGCAGAAGCCGATCATGTATATCCCTCATTGAACACTTCAATTGCTCATGATTTAGCAGTGGAGTGGGAACAGGCACAAACCATTACGATTCGAATTGATGGAAAAACACAAACCATCGATACAACCGCGGATCGCGTATCAGAAATCTTAGCCCAAGCTGGCGTTGAAGTAACCGAGTATGACCAGATTGCACCTGCCGCAGATGCGGAGGTCGGACAACAAAATGAAATTTCGATAGCAAAAGCGTATCAAGTAAAATTGATCGACGGAACTGAAGAAACACTCGTTTGGTCCACTTCGACTACGGTCGCTGACTTTTTAAAACAAAATAGCATTCATTTATCCAAACTCGACCGAGTCAACTTAGAACCAGAAAAGGTGGTGACACCTGATTCTGTAATTGAAATTACTCGTGTAGAAAAAGTCACCGATGTAGTGGAAGAAGACATAGCGTTTAAAACGGAAACTAAAAAAGACGATTCGCTTTTAAAAGGCAAAGAAAAAGTGGTACGTGAAGGGAAACCTGGAGTAGTAGCGCGTACAGTCGAAATCACAAAAGAAAACGGCAAAGTAGTAGAAGAGAAAGTCGTTTCTGAAGAAGTGAAAGAAAAGGCGACGAATGAAGTCGTGCACGTCGGAACAAAAGTGATAGTAGCAGCGGCAACAACTCAAAAAGCTTCTGCACCTGCTTCTCAACCGGTCTCACGGAATGACTCATCTGAACCTGCTGGACGTGAATTCTATGTAACAGCAACAGCCTATACAGCTTCATGCACAGGGTGTTCAGGAATCACCGCAACGGGAATCAATTTAAAAGCCAATCCACACTTGAAAGTCATTGCAGTCGACCCTAACGTCATCCCGCTTGGCTCAAAAGTATGGGTAGAGGGGTATGGCTATGCCATCGCTGGAGATACTGGCGGTGCCATCAAAGGCAACAAAATCGATATTTTTGTTCCAACAAAAGATCAAGCCTACGCATTCGGACGAAAAACTGTTCGTATTAAAATTATTAATTAGTACCGGGATCAGCTCTTCCTTGCGATGACAGGGAGAGCTTTTCTGCGTACAATGGAGGAAGGGGATTCCACATGACATTCAAAGAAGTAATCGTGGTGGAAGGTAAAGACGATACAACAGCCATTCGACGTGCTGTACAAGCCGATACGATTGAAACGAATGGCTCTGCTGTGTCGAAAGAGACCTTACACAAGATTAAACGTGCCCAAGACGTCCGCGGTGTCATTGTCTTTACGGACCCTGACTATCCAGGACGACGCATCCGGGCGATTATTGAAGAGGCCATCCCAGGCGTCAAACATGCATTTTTGCCAAAACACCAAGCGATTGCCAAAAACGGTAGTGGTGTCGGAATCGAGCACGCGACGGATGAAGACATTCGTGCAGCCCTTGAACACGTCTACACCCCTGAGGATCGTCCTGTAGCCACATTTACACAGCGTCAATTGATCGAGGCACGGCTGATAGGCCACCCTGACGCAGCAGCGCGTAGAGAGCGGTTAGGGGAGCACTTGCAAATTGGCTATACAAATGGCAAACAACTATTGAAACGACTAGATATGTTCCGGGTCACCCAGCAGGAGTGGCAACAAGCCCTCGATGCACTGGAACAGGAGGATAAAAAATGAAAGATATCGCAACCCCTGTACGCACGCAGGAAATTTTAAAAAAATACGGGTTTTCATTCAAAAAGAGCCTTGGACAAAACTTTTTGATTGACCCAAATATTTTACGCAACATCGTGTCCCACGCAGGACTGACAAAAGATTCAGCAGCCATTGAAATCGGACCTGGTATCGGAGCACTCACCGAACACCTGGCGCGCGCTGCAGGAAAGGTCGTATCGTTTGAAATCGATCAACGCCTTCTTCCGGTTCTAGAAGATACATTGTCCCCATATGATAATGTACAGATCATTCATAGCGACATCTTAGAAGCGGACACAGACTCCGTGTTCGAACGAGAGCTTGCGAGCTATGAAGATGTGATGGTCGTTGCAAACTTGCCATATTACGTGACGACACCTATTCTTTTGAAGCTGCTTCATGATCGTTTGCCAATCCGTGGAATGGTCGTGATGATGCAAAAAGAAGTAGCAGACCGTATTACTGCAAAACCAGGGACGAAAGAGTATGGCTCGTTGTCGATTGCTATCCAGTACTATATGGATGCAGAGGTCGCAATGACGGTGCCGAAGACTGTTTTCATGCCGCCGCCGAATGTTGACTCTGCTGTCATCAAATTAACGCGTCGCACAGAACCTGTAGTAATCGTAAAAGACGAAGATTTCTTGTTCCTCGTTAGCCGCGGATCGTTTGTTCAACGACGTAAAACCATTTTGAACAACCTCCAGACGTCTCTTCCTGAAGGGAAAGCACATAAAGAGGAAATCCTGAAAGCACTGCAAGATACTGGTATTGAACCGTCTCGACGCGGAGAAACCCTATCCATACAAGAGTTTGGAGCATTAGCAGATGCTTTATACGACACTTTTTACCCAATGTGGCGTTCTGAAAATAAATAATCGTTGACAGTGCTTGTGTATCCTTGTTAAAATATTAAATTTTGACATTTTCATGACATCGTGTTACACTAAATATCAGTGAGGTGTATGCAGAATGCCAAAGACATTAGCGGATATTAAAAAGTCGTTAGATTGCCACCTAGGCAAACGTTTGCAGTTACGCGCCAATGGTGGTCGCAAGAAAACAGTAGAACGTGCAGGAATTTTGCGCGAAACGTACCACGCTGTATTTGTAATAGATTTAGATCAAGAAGAGAACGCTTTTGAACGTGTATCGTATAGTTATGCGGACGTTTTGACTGAAGCAGTTGAAATCTCGATTTACGATGATGCCAACAACTTAGTCTCCGTCAAATAGGCTTTTATTCTTTTAGCACTTATACATAAGAGTACCTCTTTCCATAAGGAGAGAGGTGCTTTTTTGTGTTACACTGAGAACACAGAATTTAGCAAACACGCTTTGCATCGAAAGGATTAGACCGGTATGTATTTTGTAAAAGCACCTGCCAAAATTAACTTAACACTAGATACTTTGTATAAACGTAACGATGGTTACCATGAAGTCGAGATGATCATGACGACTGTGGACCTTGCAGACCGCATTGGATTGGATGCACGGGAAGATGGCGTCATTGAAATCGTCTCTGTCGACCGCTTCATTCCGAATGACGCGAAGAACCTGGCTTATCAGGCTGCAGACCTTCTTAAAAAGAAATATAACGTCACGAAAGGCGTTTCCATCACAATTGAAAAAACGATTCCAGTTGCAGCGGGTCTTGCTGGAGGTAGTTCTGATGCAGCTGCGACACTTCGTGGTCTGAATCATGTATGGGAACTTGGCTTGTCACTTGATGAATTGGCAGAGCTTGGTGCCCAGATCGGTTCGGACGTTCCATTTTGTGTATACGGAGGAACGGCGCTGGCGACAGGACGTGGGGAGAAGATTAAACATCTTCCTGCACCACCTGCATGTTGGGTCATTCTCGCCAAACCTGTCATTGGAGTGTCTACCGCAGAAATCTATGGGCAATTGAACTTAGAGACTGCTTTTCACCCGGATACACAGGCGATGATTCGCGCTATTGAAGAGAAAGACTTCCAAGCCATGGTCGATGGCCTAGGCAATACGCTTGAAGACGTAACGTTACATCTTTATCCAGAAGTGAAAGAGTTAAGAGAGCAGATGAAGCGCTTCGGTGCAGAAGGCGTTTTGATGTCCGGAAGCGGCCCCACCGTGTTTGGAATCGTTCAGCAAGAGTCTCGTGCTCAACGCGTCGTCAATGCATTACGTGGATTCTGTGATGAAGTCTATTGCGTACGAATGCTAGGAGACCGGGAGTAGTTGCCTAAAGGCGTATAATTGTGGTACGTTTACTGTAAAATATTCGGAATTGGAGGAAATCACGTGAAGTGGAAACGTAGTGAACGGCTGGTCGATATGACACAGCACTTGCTGGAACATCCCCACCGTCTTATTCCCTTAACGTATTTCGCATCTCTTTATGATTCTGCCAAGTCTTCTATCAGTGAAGATTTAACGATTGTCAGTGAAACGTTAGAGGCACGAGGCAAAGGGCATCTGTTAACCGTACCAGGCGCAGCAGGCGGTGTGAAATACATTCCTAAGTTAGATGAAACGGAAATTCGTGCGATTACAGACGAATTGAAAACAAGAATGTCACAGTCTGATCGACTGTTGCCAGGTGGATATTTATATATGACAGACCTTTTAGGCGATCCAGAGTTGATGAATCGCATTGGAAAAGTCTTTGCATCGGTGTATGCCAAGCAAAAAATTGATGCTATCATGACGGTTGCAACGAAAGGAATCCCGATCGCTCATGCTATCGCACGCCATCTAAATGTGCCTGTTATCGTAGTGCGCCGAGACAGCAAGGTAACCGAAGGACCAACAGTGAGTATCAACTATGTCTCAGGTTCAGCGCGTCGTATTCAAACAATGGTGTTATCGAAACGCAGTATGGAAAAAGGCAAACGTGTCCTTCTCACCGATGACTTTATGAAAGTGGGCGGAACGATGAATGGAATGAAGAGCTTACTTGCTGAATTTGATGGCGAACTTGCAGGGATCGCGGTACTGATTGAAGCTGAGCATACAGCGGAAGTACTTGTGCAAGATTACGTCTCTTTATTAAAATTAAAGCAAGTCGATGAGCGAAACGGCTCCATCGTACTTGAAGAAGGCAACTATTTTCAGAAGGGTGGACAACACGAATGAAAACAGTCTCTACAACAAAAGCACCAGCAGCCATCGGTCCCTACGTACAAGGGATGGTCGTAAACGGTATGTTTTATAGTTCGGGTCAAATTCCATTGACAGCGGACGGCGAGCTTGTCGACGGTTCCATCGTCGAACAGACAGCACAAGTGTTTAAAAACTTAGAAGCGGTTCTCGAAGAAGCCGGATCATCTCTTCAACACGTTGTGAAGACACTGGTGTTTTTAAAAGATATGAACGACTTTGTAGAATTTAATGAAGCGTACGAAAAGCATTTTGGTGGTCATAAGCCAGCACGCTCTGCTGTTGAAGTTGCGCGTCTACCCAAAGATGTGAAAGTTGAAATTGAAGTCATTGCAGTAGTGGCTGAGTAATTAAATGATCCGTTTGTCTCTTAGGAGGCAAGCGGATTTTTTGCGTTCTTCCTCGAATTCTTAAATTTATTAGACTATTTGAAATTTTTTTAATAAACTAGAAGGAATTGTTACACTTTTGTAGAAATTTTATAAGAGCAGGACAAGTACATCTTAGAATGAGGAGTGGTGACAACCGTGGAAGTAACGGATGTTCGGTTACGAAAAGTAGAGACAGAGGGCAGAATGAGAGCGATTGCGTCGATTACGTTAGACCATGAATTCGTCGTTCATGATTTACGTGTAATTGATGGCAATGGCGGATTATTTGTCGCGATGCCAAGCAAGCGCACACCAGACGGCGAGTTTCGGGATATTGCGCACCCAATCAATGCCACAACACGTACGAAGGTGCAAGATGCTGTTCTTGCCGCGTACCATCAATCAGATACACAGCCACAGGACGAAACTGCACCAATGGCAGCCGAGCAAAGCTATTCTTAATAGCTTTGTTTTTTTCTGTTTAGATGTGGAGCCGACTGATCAGAAATTGTGCGATGGCTTCTTGCGGGATTTCTAGGAGGCGCAACTCGATTTCATTCGAAGTCGAAACTTGTTTAAAGCGTTGAGTTCCACTGCGGGGCTGCTTTCCGTGGGCGCTGCGTGAGCTTCCTCGTCGCAGGCTCCTGCGGGATCTCACGGCAGACTTTGATCCCACTGGAGTCAACCCTCCATTCCACTCAACTTTAGTTTCAAATGTGGAAATGCCGCTGACTTTAGTGCACTACTACGCTGATTATTACATTAGCTCAGCTAATTATGACGTTAACGGCTTCCATTCAGACATTAACTCACTCCATTCTTACGTTAGCGGTCGCCATTCCGACAATGCTCATATTATGGAAATCAATCCGCAAGCCCACCCCCAATTTCCCAAGATCTTTCTAGCAAGGGCGTGAGTGACAAAAATCGAAACGTATAAACATAATGTTTTCTCGCAATTTTGTCAATAGAGAAATTGTTGAAAAATGCAATTTTATCGGCTATAGTCAAAAGAGGAAATGACATGGAGGATGACCAATGACAAACTTATTTGCAGTCGTTTTAGCGGCTGGTAAAGGCACACGAATGAAATCATCTTTATATAAAGTTCTTCACCCAGTCTGTGGCAAACCAATGGTCGACCACGTTGTCGGCAACATGGAGAAGCTTGGCGCTTCTGAAATCGTGTCAGTTGTCGGCCACGGAGCTGAAATGGTGAAAGAGACGCTTGGCGACCGTTCGACATACGTCGTGCAAGAAGAGCAACTTGGCACAGCGCACGCGGTGCAACAAGCAGAGCAAGTGTTAGATGGACGTGAAGGCACAACAATCGTCATCTGTGGCGATACACCGCTAATCACTCCGGAAACGATTCAACAGTTGATGGAGACGCACAAAGAAGCGGGAGCAAAAGCCACTATTCTAACAGCTATTGTGGAAGACCCAACTGGTTACGGCCGTATCTTGCGCGGACAAGATGACCTAGTAACAGGCATCGTAGAGCAAAAAGATGCTACACCAGATCAACAAAAAGTGCAGGAAATTAACTCGGGCACGTACTGTTTTGACAATCAAGCACTGTTTGAAGCGCTAAAAAAAGTGGATAACAACAATTCACAAGGCGAATATTACTTAACAGACGTAATCAGCATCTTGAAAGAACAAGGTGAAGCAATCGCTGCGTTCGCAGCTGCTGATGCAGATGAACTTTTAGGAGTCAATGACCGAGTGGCACTTTCTCAAGCAGAGAGCTACATGCGCAATCGCTTAGCCCTTCACCATATGCGTGAAGGTGTGACGATTATCGATCCAGCATCTACTTACATTGGTGCAGACGTCGTTATCGGTTCAGACACTGTTCTTCTTCCGGGCACAATGCTAGAAGGCAACACAGTCATCGGAGAAAAGAGCACGATTGGTCCGAATACGCACTTGAAAAATGCGCATATTGGCAACGAGACGACAGTTCATTCGTCTGTTGTGATGGACAGCAAAATTGCAGACCACGTGGCAGTTGGTCCATTCGCGCACATTCGTCCAGGTTCTGATCTTGGCGATCACGTGAAAATCGGGAATTTCGTGGAAGTGAAAAAGTCGACGATTCAAGAAGGTTCCAAACTTTCTCACCTTACGTACATGGGTGATGCGGAAATCGGAAAGAACGTGAACATCGGCTGTGGTACGATTTCAGTGAACTATGATGGAAAAAATAAATTTACAACAACAATCGAGGACAATGCCTTTATCGGCTGTAACTCGAATCTTGTCGCACCTGTCACAGTCGGAAAAGGCGCTTATGTCGCAGCTGGAACAACCGTGACGAAAAATGTAACAGAAGATTCACTAGCCATTGGACGCGTAAAGCAGGAAAATAAAGAAGGTTACGCTAAACGTATTAAGTAAACCCAATCTACCCAAACCCAGGAGGATTATCATGCCCTATCAATACGCAGGTTCAAAGTTAAAGATTTTCACACTAAATTCGAATCCGGAACTCGCTGAAAGCATTGCGAAAGAAGTTGGAGTTCCCCTTGGAAAATTAACGGTTACACGCTTCAGTGATGGAGAAGTGCAAATCAATATTGAAGAGAGTATTCGCGGTAGTGACGTGTTCGTTATTCAATCTACGTCATCTCCAGTGAATGAAAACTTAATGGAACTGCTTATTATGTTAGATGCATTAAAACGTGCTTCTGCGCGTACAATCAACGTAGTAATTCCGTATTATGGCTATGCACGTCAAGACCGCAAAGCGCGTTCACGTGAGCCGATTACAGCGAAACTCGTTGCAAACCTTTTAACATCTGCTGGCGCAACGCGTGCAATCACTTTAGATTTACACGCACCACAGATTCAAGGTTTCTTCGATATTCCAATCGACCACTTAGTGGCAGTGCCATTGTTATCGGATTACTTCCTTGAGAAAAACTTTGATCCTTCTGAAATCGTTATTGTTTCACCAGACCATGGTGGCGTAACGCGTGCTCGTAAAATGGCAGACCGCTTAAAAGCAACGATTGCTATTATCGATAAACGTCGTCCACGTCCAAATGTGGCAGAAGTTATGAATATCGTAGGGAATGTAGAAGGGAAAACAGCTATTTTAATCGATGATATTATCGACACAGCTGGAACAATTTCTATTGCAGCGTCTGCATTAAAAGAAAATGGCGCAAAAGAAATTTATGCTTGTTGTTCACACCCAGTGCTTTCTGGGCCAGCAATGGAGCGTATTGAAAACTCAGTCATCAAGGAATTAGTCGTTACAGATTCCATTAAGTTAGATGACTCACAAAAATCGTCAAAAATCGTGGAACTATCTATTGCCAAGCTTCTTGCAGATGCAATCGTACGTGTCTATGAAGAGAAGTCTGTCAGCACTTTATTTGATTGATAGGTTTAGTTCCTGAAGTCACGGGGTAAACATTTAACTAGTATAACTAGGAGAGTGAATGACTATGACAAAGGTAACAACTCAGAAACGCGAGTCAAAGAAAGAAAATACATCACTACGTGCAAAGGGCTTTGTACCGGCCGTAGTCTATGGATATAAAACTGAAAGTACAGCGATTGCTGTAGAAGAAATCGAGCTAATCAAAACGTTACGTGAAGTTGGACGTAACGGAGTTATGAAGCTAGACGTTGATGGGAAATCCGTCAATGCCGTATTAACGGATTATCAACAAGATCCAATCAAAGGGCATCTTGTACACGCTGATTTCTTGGCAATTAACATGTCTGAAGAGCTTGAAGTATCGGTAAATGTAACACCTGTAGGCGACGCTGCTGGCGTAAACGAAGGTGGTTCATTGACGCAAGCTAACTACCAAGTAACAGTTCGTGTAAAACCATCGGATATTCCAGGCCACATTGAAGTGGACGTAAGTGAACTGGCGATCGGCGATACTCTAACACTTGGTGAAGTACGCGACAAAATCGATTTTGAAGTACTTGAAGAAGATGATTATGCATTATTCTCAGTAGCAGCACCGCGCTCTGACGATGAGTTAGAAGAGCTTGATTCTACTGACGAAGAAACAGATGCTACTGATGTAGAAGCTACGGAAGAAGCACCTGAAGAAGAAAAAGCTGAATAAGAGTAATGAAAAGAGGAATTGTCAGGAATGGCAGTTCCTCTTCTTTTCTAGTACACTTAAGAGCAGTACGCATTTTAGAACAAGAGGTATTGATAAATGAAAATGATCATAGGCCTGGGGAATCCAGGGAAAAAATATGAAAAGACACGCCACAATATTGGTTTTCTGGTGATTGACGAGTTGGCGAAACAGTATGGTGTGGAACTCAATCAAACGAAATTCCATGCTTTGTACGCGATTGCCCATACCCCAAAAGGGAAAGTGTTGCTCGTTAAACCCTATACGTATATGAATTTATCAGGGGAAGCGGTTGCTCCTTTGATGAAATACTTTGATATTCCAGTGGACGATATCGTTGTGATTTACGATGACTTGGATCTCGGGACTGGAAAGCTTCGTTTGCGTCAGCGAGGAAGTGCTGGAGGACACAACGGGATCAAGTCGTTAATTCAGCACCTGGGAACGCAAAACTTCAACCGAATCCGGATTGGTATCAGTCGTCCGCCAGCTGGGACGAAGGTTGCAGATTACGTGCTTGCGAATTTCCGGGAGGAAGAGCAGCCGGACATGGCACGTGCAATCGATAACAGTGCTGAGGCATGTAAAACTTGGATGGACAAACCGTTTTTAGAAGTAATGAACGACTATAACGGTGCATAAATCGAACCGAAACTGGATACACTGTCTATAAAAGGCGGTGTGTGCGCATGATACGAAGCCGATGTAAATATTGCCGACAAGAGACGAGTGCGATTCCTTACGAGTCGTTCACCGAAATTGTGGAACGCGTATCAACAAAAGAAGTGCAGTGGCACCCGCTCATGACCGAAGAAAGACCTGGTCGGTGGTTCGTAGATCGCGTTTGTTTGGACTGCCGAGATGCGATGGAGCGCAATCCACTGTACTTTTCACTAAACAAATGGATACAGTAACTGCTTTGGGATCAGCTCCAAAGCCTTTTTCTGTTTTCACTGGAGGATTTGCTATGCACGCATTACTACAGCTACTGCAAGAAGAGAAAAAAGTGCGAGACTGGATCGACACTTTGCAAAAAGGGACCGACCATCAATTGATCACCGGACTCACCGGCAGCGCTCGAACACTTCTTGGAAAACAAATTTATGATGAAACCAATCAGTCGGTGTTGATTGTGACACCGAACCTTTTGCATGCCCAAAAAGTGAAAGACGACTATGCCCGCATCATGGGCGAAGACAATGTCTTTTTGTACCCGGCAGATGAGTTAATCGCTGCCGATATGGCGATTGCGAGTCCTGAACTTCGGGCAGAGCGCATTGAAACACTAGATTATATGTCGACCGATCGTAAAGGAATCTTCATTGTGCCTGTGGCAGCTTTCCGCAAAAAACTTACCCCGGTATCGGAATGGGCACAACTCACGCTAACACTACGAGAAGGTGAAGACATCGAGCCGGAAACGCTCCTTCACACGCTTGTAGACCTTGGCTATACTAGGCAAGGCATGGTGTCTGCACCTGGAGAGTTTGCCACGCGCGGGGGGATCGTTGATATTTATCCACTGCAATCGGAACACCCTGTGCGCATCGAACTATTTGATACGGAGATTGATTCCCTTCGCCAGTTTTCAGCAGATGATCAGCGGTCAATGGGACGCTTAACAGAAATTCGCATCTTGCCTGCAACGGATTATTTGTGGTCGACTGAAAAGCGCCTATTACTGAAAGAGCGCCTTGAAGTGGCGCTAGGTGAATCTTTAAAGAAAGTGAAAAACCCGCAAACACAACAACAGTTCATGGACACGATTTCTCGTGACATCGGATTATTGAAAGATGGACTCGTTCCGGACGGGGTCGCGAAGTATTTACCACTTTTAGATGGCTACACGTCAGATTTACTAGATTACGTAAGTCCAAACACTCTGGTAATCTTTGATGAGCTCGGACGCATTCAAGAGACAGCAGAGACGTTAGAGCGGGAAGAGATGGACTGGTTCATGTCGCTATTAGAAGAAGGGTTGATCGTCCATAAAGCGAAACCAGCTTCTTCTTTGAAAGCCATCATGCAAGGCATGCAGCAAAAGCAGATCTATTATTCGCTGTTTGCTCGTACATTTGGCGGTATTCCAATCAAATCGACACTCAGTTTCTCGTGTAAACCGATGCAAGAATTCCATGGCCAGATGCACTTACTCGCTGGAGAAATGGAGCGCTGGAAACAAGGAAACTTCCGGGTTGTGATTCTAGCAGAAGGAAACGAGCGTCTGAAAAAAATTCAAGAGGTATTTGAAGACTATGACATGTCTTCAAAGATTCTGCACCCAGAGGCTGTCATCACGGAACCTGGTGTGTATTTGCTAGATGGGGATCTCAATACAGGTTTTGAGTTGCCCTTGCAGCGCCTGACAGTCATTACAGATGCCGAACTTTTTAAAGCGCGTCCTAAAAAACGTGCGAACCGCCAAAAACTCTCAAACGCCGAGCGGATCAAGAGTTATTCGGATATCAAACCGGGCGATTGGATCGTGCATATTCATCACGGGATTGGAAAGTATATCGGAATTGAAACGCTCGAGATGAACGGTATTCACAAAGATTATTTGCACATTCGCTATAAAGGCGATGATAAGTTATTTGTGCCGGTCGATCAGATTGACTTGATTCAAAAATATGTCGGTTCTGGTGAAAAAGAGCCGAAAGTGCACAAACTAGGTGGAGCGGACTGGAAGAAGACAAAAACGAAGGTCTCCAAAGCAGTAGAAGATATTGCAGACGAGTTAATCAAGCTTTATGCCAAGCGCGAAGCCGAAGTTGGTCATGCATATGAAGTGGATGGCGATCTACAACAAGCATTTGAAGCAGCCTTCCCGTATGAAGAAACAGAGGACCAACTGCGCACAATTGAAGAAATCAAGCGCGATATGGAAAAAGCACGCCCGATGGACCGACTCGTGTGTGGAGATGTTGGCTACGGGAAAACAGAAGTTGCGATTCGTGCTGCGTTTAAAGCAGTAATGGATGGTAAGCAAGTCGCGTTCTTGTGTCCGACGACGATACTCGCGCAACAACATTTTGATACATTGGTGGAAAGATTCCAAGATTTCCCGATTGAAGTCGGCTTATTGAGCCGTTTCCGCACAAAGAAACAACAAGGGGAAACGACGAGCGGCTTGAAAAAAGGATTGGTCGATGTGGTCGTCGGAACGCACCGCGTACTGTCAAAAGACGTGGAGTTCCATGATCTAGGCCTTCTTATTGTTGATGAAGAGCAGCGTTTTGGCGTGAAACACAAAGAGAAAATCAAACAGTTGAAGACATCCGTAGACGTCATCACACTTACAGCGACGCCAATTCCGCGTACGCTTCATATGTCGATGATTGGAGTGCGCGACTTGTCGGTAATCGAGACGCCGCCGAAAAACCGTTTCCCGATTCAGACATATGTAGTTGAATACAATGGGGCTCTAGTACGTGAAGCCATTGAGCGAGAAATGGCGCGTGGTGGGCAGGTGTTCTTCCTCTACAACCGTGTGGAAGATATCACGCGTAAGGTCGAAGAAATCCAGAGTCTCGTTCCATCTGCTCGAGTCGCCTATGCGCACGGTCAGATGACAGAGACAGAGCTCGAGTCGATTCTTATCAGTTTCTTACAAGGGGAATATGACGTACTTGTCACGACAACGATTATCGAGACGGGTATTGATATTCCGAACGTTAATACGTTATTTGTGCACGATGCGGACCGCATGGGTCTTTCTCAACTCTATCAATTGCGTGGACGCGTGGGTCGTTCCAACCGAGTGGCGTACGCTTACTTCATGCATCAGCGTGATAAAGTGCTGACAGATGTCGCAGAAAAACGTCTACAAGCCATCAAAGAGTTCACAGAGCTTGGGTCTGGGTTTAAGATTGCAATGCGTGACTTGTCGATTCGCGGTGCCGGAAATCTTTTAGGCTCTCAGCAACATGGATTTATCGATTCTGTCGGATATGATCTTTATACACAGCTTCTTGAAGCAGCTGTTGAGCGGAAACGTACGGGGAAAGAACAAGAAGAAGTGGTGGAGATTGAAATCTCCGTTCCATTTGATGCTTATCTTCCGGATACGTACATTGCAGACGGTTATCAAAAGATTCAAATGTACAAGCGCATCAAGGCATTTGATAAAGAAGAAGAGTACCATGATATTTACGACGAGCTGCAAGACCGATTTGGCGATGTACCGCTTGAAGCCGAGAACTTGTTGCGGATTGCCCGTATGAAAGTATGGGGCCGTCAAAGTGGCGTGGAGAGCATCAAAGAGCAAGGTGGCAAGTTGGTCGTGCGCTTTACTGAAACGACGTCTCAACAGTTTGATGCTGCGATCTTCTATGAGAAATCGATGACGTATGGGAAACAAGTCAATTTTGGTGTTGATCAAGGACAATTCTTGATTAAAATCGATTTAAAAGGCGGAAAACACCATCCGTTTGATGTTCTAGAAAAAATGATGGAAGTATCCCCGCAAGCAATTCGACAAACTTCTTAATGTATACATGCATACTTTTTGCCACTTTTCACCATACTACACAAGAAAGAGTAGGAAGGGTGGCAAGGTATGAAAGCAACTGGAATACGAACTTGGTACGTTCGCTACAGAGTATGCAGAGGCATTATACGAAACGCTCGAGACAGCTGCTAGTTTTTTAGCCAAACAAATGAATGGGTGATCCTGAGACCGTGCCTCTTGAGGTGCGGTTTTTTGGTATACTACGGAAAGAGAAACGAAGTAAGCAGGTGTACCTATGTCAACACAGTGGAAAATGTCCAGTTATATGAAAGGTGCAGCCATGCTCACCATTTCTGCGCTAATCATCAAAATTCTGAGCGCTCTTTACCGTGTCCCGTTCCAAAACATGGTCGGGGACGAAGGCTTTTACATCTATCAACAAATCTATCCGTTCATCGGTATGATTACGACCTGGACGTCTGTCGGGTTTGCTGTCGCGCTTGCCAAACTGATGTCTGATCAGATGGCAAAAGGTGACATGGAAGGCGTTCAAAAAATTAAACAAGTTGGCTTTACATATATCAGCATCCTCTCCATCCTGTTTTTCATCGCCTTTTTACTTGGAGCGGACGCACTTGCTGAGGCGATGGGAGATGCCAAACTTGCACCTCTTCTACAGATTGGTGCAGTCGTCCTGTTGGCAATGCCGTTTTTAGCCGTTCTGAAAAGTATTTACCAAACAACGGAACGACTCACGCCACTCGCTTTTGCCCAAGTGATTGAGCAAGCTGTCCGAGTGGGCTTCATTCTCGTCGGCGCCTATCTCGTGTTAAACTGGACCAATGATCTTTATGCAACAGGAGCCGTCGCTCTTTTAGGAGCAAGTATAGGAGAAGCAGCGGGCATCCTTCTTCTTGGCTGGTGGCTGACGAAAAAAGACCGTGCCATCCTCCGGAAGACGAGCTCATCCTTGTCCACTAAAACGATTTTACGAGACCTCACATGGATCAGTGTCAGCGCAAGTATTAGTAGCCTGTTCTTCCTGATGATGCAACTCGTCGATTCCATGACGGTCGTCAATGGTCTGACAGCGGCGGGAGTGGACTTGCAGCAAGCCAAAGAAACAAAAGGAATCTATGACCGTGTCCAACCGCTCATTCAAATGGGAATTCTTGTGACAACGTCACTTGCCTTCGCTTTGGTTCCGCTCATTGCAAGTCGCTCAAAACAACAAGATGGACGAGGCGCGATGCCATTCATTCAATTGTCGTATCGCGTCGCACTTGTCTTTGGGAGTGCAGCAGCTGCAGGATTGATTGCCACGATGCCTTATGTGAACGAAACGTTATTCCAGACACGCGATTTATCTGTCGTGCTTATGGTTGGAAGTGGCCAAGTCCTCTGGTTATCGTTGATTCTTCTATTTATGGCTATCCTGCAAGGCGTGGGCCGGATTTGGCGTCCGACACTTTGGCTTGTGATTGGCCTGATTGTGAAAGCAATTAGCAATGTCTGGCTGATTGACAGTTATGGAATTCTCGGAGCAGCAATCGCAGGAAACTTAGCGATGGTTGTAGCGCTTGCGGGAATTGTTTACGAAGTAAAGCGTCAGTGGAAGGAGCGACTTGCCGGGGCGGCTTTCTATGCAGGACTTGCACTTGCAGTAGGTGCAATGAGTGTAAGTGTGGTCAGCATCGAAGTAGTGCTCGACGCCTTTCTCTTAGATTTTTTATCAAGTCGCCTACAGTCTCTCATGATTACAGCGTTTAGCGTTCCAGTTGGAGTAGTCATGTTTTTGATAGTGATCATGAAGCGCCAACTGTTGCGACCGAAAGAATGGTACCTCCTTCCGTTTGGGAAGCGCTTAGCAGGCGTTCAACTGCTTCTGAACCGAAAGAAAGGATGACACATATATGCCGGCACTTACAGTAATTGGACTAGGAGCAGCGGAACTCGATCAGCTGCCGTTAGGTCTTTATAAATTTATAAAACAAGCAAAATCTTTCTATATTCGTACGGAAGATCACCCGGTCGTACAAGAGCTTGTGGAAGAAGGAATCACATTCACAAGTTTTGATGCGGTCTATGAAAAGCACGAAGACTTTTCAGCAGTCTACCGTGAAATCGCGGACACCTTGATTGCACTCGCTGCTAAAGAAGATGTGATTTACGCGGTACCTGGCCATCCACTCGTTGCGGAACAGACCGTCCAGCACTTGATTGAAGCAGAACGCGAAGGGAAAGTGTCTCTTCAAATTAAAGGCGGACAAAGCTTCCTCGACCCTTTGTTTACTGCAGTACGTGTCGATCCGATTGAAGGCTTTCAGCTACTGGATGGGACCGCAATGCGACGCGACGACATTCAGATGAATCAACATTTGTTCATCGGCCAAGTGTATGATGCGTTTAGTGCGTCTGAAGTGAAACTGACCCTGATGGAAAAGTATCCAGACGATTTCCCAGTCACAATCGTGACGGCAGCGGGTTCTTCTAAGGAAGTTATTCGTACTGTGCCCTTATTTGAACTTGACCGAGGAATGGAACTATCGAATTTGACGACGGTTTACGTACCGCCTGCGAACGAGCGTGAACAGCGCTACAAAGAGTGGCAGACCTTCCGCGAAATCGTAGCCATCCTGCGCAGTCCAGAAGGGTGTCCATGGGACCGCGAACAAACGCATGAGTCATTAAAGCGCTACGCTATTGAAGAAGTCTATGAATTGATTCAAGCCATCAATGAGCAAGACGACGAAGCGATTGTCGAAGAACTTGGCGATGTGTTGTTGCAGGTATTCTTGCACGCACAGATTGGAGAAGACGAGGGATACTTCAGCATGGAAGATATCCTTCAATCGATTTCTGAGAAGATGGTGCGTCGTCACCCGCATGTCTTTGGAGAAGTGACAGTGAACTCTTCTGGGGAGGTCCTCTCGAACTGGCAAGCCATTAAGGAAACGGAAAAGCCAAAGGTCGAGCATCTGTTACAAGGGCAGCGCCGCGAAGAATCGTCACTACTGACATCGTTCAATTTCCAAAAGAAAGCGGCGACGGTTGGGTTTGATTGGCCAGATGTAGCAGGAGCTTGGAGCAAGTTTGACGAAGAGTTACAAGAGTGGAAGCATGCGATTGAACATGGGACGCTAGAGCAACAAGTCGATGAACTAGGAGACGTATTGTTTACACTTGTGAACCTATCACGTTTCTTGAAACTTTCACCAGAGCTTGCGATGCAGCAAGCGAACCAAAAATTTGAGCGACGCTTCCGCTTTGTCGAAACTTCTGTCCGTGAAGGACGTGGGGACTTTGGCGACTACACGCTCGATGAACTAGAAGAGTTCTGGCAACAAGCGAAGCACGAAGAAAGAAGGGGTTAATATGCGTTTAGATAAATACTTGAAAGTGTCACGTTTGATCAAACGACGTACACTCGCAAAAGAAGTGGCCGTCCAAGGACGGATTGAAATCAACGGCAAGACAGCGAAAGCAAGCAGTGAAGTGAAAGCAGGAGACGAACTACGCATTCGTTTTGGACAAAAGATTGTCACAGCACGCGTCGAGAGTATTCGTGAAAATGCGAAGAAAGAAGAAGCAGCGATGATGTTCACGATTTTAAACGAAGAGCGATTAGCGAAAGTAGAACCAGAATTTATCGATGATGCGGAGTAGCCCAAGGGCATACTCCGTTTTTCTTTGTCATAGAGTGAAGGGAATGAAAGGAGAGACGACTTGACCTATACTCAAGAAACACCTTTATCTTCCCTCACTAGCCATCTCCCTCCGCAACCGAAAACGCATGGATGTCACAGCCGTCAAAGCAATGGAGCGCTGCGCTTTATCATCAGGTTCTCAAAGATCCCCTACGTCTCATCGGAAGGGGGAAGGACCTGGTATTCATGAGGCCACTTTGGAAGTTTCTTCACCTTCTTGTGACCATAGTGCGCTTGCTCGTAAGAATTCTTGTCAAATTCGTGGCAATTCTCTACCGATTGACCTATAGAGGAAGCGGAAAAATATTTCCAACTACACTACAAAGAAACCTGAAAGTTCGGTATACTATAGGGAACCACGTAGGAGGGGGGGAAGCCTGATGAATCAAAATGAACGGACCAATCAATTGGAACAACAAATTTCATCGATCAATTCCGAATACGTGCGCTCCGTGGAAAAGAAAAAGAAACGCCAGCAAGCGCAACGCGTGCGCCTCTATCGTCGTCTATCGGTTTTTGGATTACTCGCGATTGCGGTCATCGGCTTTCTTGTTCACTCCCTTGTCTCTAGCCAGCAGACCTTAGCGAATAAAAAAGCTACACATGTCGAGGTAGAGCAAGTGTTAACGGAGACTCTTGATCACAAAGAGTCATTAGAACTTGAAATTGCGAAATTAAATGACGATGAATATATCGGTAAACTTTTGCGGAAAGATTATTTCCTATCTGAAGAAAATGAACTGATTTTCACTCTTCCAAAAGACAAGGAAGAAGATAAATCGGGCGAGTAAAAGAGTGCCATGATTGACACTCTTTTTTTGTTGGTTATAATTAAGATAGCGTGTCGTAGTACGTCACAGTGTATTTTTAAGGAGGAGCATTTTTTTTATGTCAATTGAAGTAGGCAGCAAGGTAGAAGGTAAAGTAACAGGGATCACAAACTTCGGCGCATTCGTAGAACTGCCAGGTGGGAAAACAGGTCTGGTTCACATCAGTGAAGTTGCGGATAATTATGTCAAAGATATCAACGATCACTTAAAGGTTGGCGATATGGTCGAAGTGAAGGTGATGAATGTTGAAGCGGACGGGAAGATTGGATTGTCAATCCGTAAAGCGAAACCGCAAGCTGAACGACCTGAGCGTCCTGAGCGACCACAACGTCCACGTAACAACAATTTCCGATCAAATGATCGTGATCGTCCACAACCAAAAGAGAACTTTGAATCAAAAATGTCACGTTTCTTAAAAGACAGCGAAGAGCGTCTTTCTACACTTAAACGTGCAACTGAATCTAAACGTGGTGGCCGTGGCGCAAAACGAGGCTAATCCTATTGTCTGACTACGCGTAAAAAAGTGTTCATAACATAGAGTGTGTCAAACCGTCCCTTCAATTGAAGGGGCGGTTTTTTGTATGGGGAAGGTCTTACTAGTAAGATCTTAAGAAATGAAGGGTTTGGCCTGCGAATTAGTTTCCATAATATGAGCAATGTCGGAATGGGGACCGCTAATGTAAGAATGGAGCGAGTTAATGTCCTAATAGAAGCCACTAACGTCACAATTAGCCGGATGAATGTACTAATCAATCTGCTAACGTACTAAAGTCAGTGGCGTTCTCCACATCTAAAAGAAACGAGTTGCGACTCTAAATGGAATCGAGTTGCGCCTCCTAGAAATCCCGCAAAAAGCCATCGCAGCCCATGAAGCAAAAAGCGCTTCACGGTCCACGCTGTCATTTCGCACAATTTCTGAACAGTCGGCTCCACATCTAAAACTAAAAAAACACCAGCCCGCATATCTTATGCGAACCAGTGCTTGTTATGACCCCTACGGGATTCGAACCCGTGTTACCGCCGTGAAAGGGCGGTGTCTTAACCGCTTGACCAAGGGGCCGAAATAAAAATGGTGGCGGCCGAGGGGATCGAACCCCCGACCTCACGGGTATGAACCGTACGCTCTAGCCAGCTGAGCTAGGCCGCCTTGTTTTTTTCGGACAATTAGTATCATACAAGCGTAGCGAAAAGAAGTCAATACAGTTTTGAAAAAAAGAATGAAAAACGTCGAATTCTTTTTTTCTTTCCCCGCACAGCATGACAGATTTTTTCCGTCTAACGCCGTATGCTTTTGTATAACAGAAAGGGGAAATTGTTATGCGTTTACTTTCAGTACCACAACCATTCCATCGATTGGCGTCTTGGAGGGGGCATCTTGTCCAAAAAGAAAAGTGGGTGGTGACAGCATTTTTTTATGGTTATCATTCTTCTGCACTCGTCGAACAAAGTATGGAGTTGAAACACGGCGACCAAATATGGATGATTTCTGATGGAGTGTTCCAAGAAACGATTGAACTTGATGTGCAGGAACAACACTATATGGCGTGGTGGACAGAAGAGTCTCCGACCGCTGCTGAATTTATGGAATGGAAAACGCGATTTTTTGGAACGGCGACGGATGATCAAACCGTCATCTGTCTGCATGTCTCGAAGCGTTTGCCAAGTGGGTCTCTTTTTACTCCCCGCCAAGTGACCCGCGTGGTAAACTGAACAAAAAGGAGGCGTGACAATGGAGCAAGAGGTACTGACTTACATGACCGAACATCACATGATGTACCAAGGGAAGCGAATCCTTCTGGCCTGTTCAGGGGGGGCTGACTCTGTTGCGCTTGTCCGCTTTTTTCATCACTATGCGCAGCAAAACAATTGGATGCTCGGTATCGTGCATGCAGACCACGGATTACGAGGAGACGCATCAACTCAAGACCGAGTATTTGTGGAAGCTCTTGCTGAACAACTCGACATTCCTGTTTATAGTAAAGAGCTAGCTGTGAAAGACAAGCTTCAAAATGGTGGGAATACACAGCAGGTATGCCGCGAAGAGCGGTATGCCTATTTTGCATTTATCCTAACAACATACGGTTACGACGTGTTGGCACAAGGGCATCACGGGGATGACCAAATTGAGACCGTATTGATGGAGCTAGTCCAAGGCCAAGGGATGCGGGGAATACCGGAACAGCGGGAATTCGCTGGGAAACCTTTAATCCGCCCCTTGCTCAGTGTGAACCGCACAACAATCGAACGCTACTTACATACCCTTCATCAACCGTATAGAGAAGATGCAAGTAATGAATCTACTACGTATATGCGAAATCGCTTCCGGCAACGGGTCCTGCCATCTTTATACGAAGAAAATCGCACACTTGATCAACAGGTGCGGCGGTTAGTCGAAGAACGCAAGCAAGATGAAGACATTCTCCAAACACTGGCACGAACAAAATTTGACGAGCTCGTGACATTTCAAGAAGGTTCTCTAACCCTTGATACGACTGAATTTTGCGAAATGGCGATTGCTTTACAACGTCGGTTCATTCTTTTAGTATGGAAGTACTTGCAACCGCATGCCTCTGCCCTATCCGCTTCAACTGTCGCTTCCATCATTCAAGTGACAGAACGGCGAGAGGGTACGCAATCGGTCTCTCTTCCAAATGGCTACGTGTGGACACGTGCTTATACAACGGTGACGGTGGCGAAGGGAGATCAAAAACCTATCCCACTTTCCGGTGAGCTGCCAGTTGATGAATGGGTTTCAATTGGTCAAGACATGCAGCTCCTCATCACGCAAAGTGACAAAATGTATGAAGGAGAACGGTGGTATGCAGTACTCGAAAACGAGGATTTCCCGCTTCATATTCGCACGAGACGAATGGGTGATGTACTCGATCTAGGAACCCATCACAAGAAGGTATCACGACTTTTCATCGATTCAAAAATCCCGCGTGAAAAACGTGAGGGCTGGCCCCTGCTTGTCACACAAAAGAATGGTATACTAGGACTAATCGGCCTACGCCATAGCAGCCGGCTGACAAAAACGAAAAAAACCCCTTGGGTGATATGGATAAAACAGGAGGATTCCACATGTTAGAAAAGGATATTCAAGAAATTTTATTAACGGACGAGCAAATTCAGGAGAAGGCAAAAGAACTTGGTGCAGTTCTCTCACAAGAGTACGCAGAAAAGTTCCCACTTGCGATCGGTATTCTGAAAGGAGCTATGCCGTTCATGTCTGATTTAATGAAACATGTGGACGCATACGTTGAAATGGACTACATGGACGTTTCTAGTTACGGAAACGCAACTGTATCTTCTGGTGAAGTAAAAATCGTGAAAGATTTGAACACAAGTGTGGAAGGTCGCGACATCATCATCGTAGAAGACATCATTGATAGCGGAAAGACACTTAGCTACTTAATCGACCTCTTCAAATACCGCAAAGCAAAATCCATCAAAATTGTGACACTTCTCGATAAACCATCAGGCCGTAAAGTGGATCTAGAAGCAGACTATGTAGGCTTTATCGTTCCGGATGCTTTCGTGGTCGGCTATGGTCTTGACTATGCAGAACGCTACCGCAATCTGCCATACGTAGGTGTATTGAAAAAAGAAGTTTACTCGTTTTAAGTTGAACATCTTGGAATAAAGGCATTTCATTGTACGTGCTAATTTTCCTATGATAAGATATTCTATAGTTTTTTGAACGACAAGAAAGTGGAAAAACTTTCTTTCATCACCTAAAAACACCTCATCTCGACCGTTTTGAGATGTGATTTTTTGACTAAGTCCGTGAGGAGGCTAGGAATGAATCGAGCACTGCGCTACGCGATATTATATTTATTGATCTTTTTTGTGATCGTTGGGATATTTGCTACGTTTAATCAAAGCGGAGCGCCAACAGAAGATCTGACAACAGATCAGTTTATTACGGCCATGGAAAATGGTGAAATTGAAACGTTTACATTACAACCTATGAACAACGTGTATGTAATCACAGGTGAAAAAGTCGGTGCAAAAGAAGGCGAGACTTTTAATGCCCGCATTCCATACAACGGTCAGTTCTCAGAGCAAGACATCTATGAGATTGCTGATGCGAATGGAACAGAATGGGATACTGAAGAAGCTCCACAAACAAGTGGATGGGTACAGTTCTTAACGGGACTTCTACCATTCCTAATCATCATCATCTTGTTCTTCTTCCTATTAAGCCAATCACAAGGTGGCGGAAACCGTGTGATGAACTTCGGGAAGAGCAAAGCGAAATTGTACGATGATAAGAAAAAAGCAAAATTCGAAGACGTTGCAGGTGCTGACGAAGAAAAGGCGGAACTTGTAGAGGTCGTTGACTTCTTAAAAGATCCAAGTAAATTCGCAGAACTTGGTGCACGTATTCCAAAAGGGATCTTACTAGTTGGTCCTCCAGGAACAGGGAAAACGTTACTTGCTCGTGCTGTAGCCGGGGAAGCTGGCGTACCATTCTTCTCGATTTCCGGTTCGGATTTCGTTGAGATGTTCGTAGGGGTCGGGGCATCCCGCGTACGTGATTTATTCGAAAACGCGAAGAAAAACGCACCGTGTATCATCTTTATTGATGAGATTGATGCAGTAGGTCGTCAACGTGGCGCCGGCTTAGGTGGCGGTCACGATGAGCGTGAACAAACATTGAACCAATTATTAGTTGAGATGGATGGTTTCGGAGCGAACGAAGGAATTATCATCGTTGCCGCAACGAACCGCCCAGATATTCTTGACCCAGCTCTTCTTCGTCCTGGACGTTTTGACCGTCAAATTACGGTTGGTCGCCCGGATTTAAAAGGTCGTGCAGCGGTACTTAAAGTACATGCGCGTAACAAACCTTTAGCAGAAGGCGTAGATTTAAAAGCAATCGCACAGCGTACACCAGGCTTCTCGGGTGCAGACCTTGAGAACTTGTTAAATGAAGCAGCACTAGTTGCAGCACGCCGTAACAAACGTAAGATTGATATGCATGACATTGATGAAGCAACAGACCGTGTTATCGCAGGTCCTGCGAAATCAACAAAAGTTATCTCTGAAAAAGAGCGCAAAATCGTGGCATTCCACGAAGCTGGTCACGTAGTTATCGGCTTATCGCTTGATAACGCAGAGACAGTGCATAAAGTGACGATTGTCCCTCGTGGACAAGCCGGCGGATACGCAGTAATGCTTCCGAAAGAAGATCGTTACTTCATGACAAAACCTGAACTTCTTGATAAAGTTTCCGGACTTCTTGGCGGTCGTGTAGCAGAGGACATCGTGTTTGGCGAAGTCTCGACAGGTGCACATAATGACTTCCAACGTGTGACGGGCATTGTCCGCAGCATGGTTACAGAATACGGAATGAGTGACAAGCTTGGACCGATGCAATTCGGTCAATCGCAAGGAGGCAACGTCTTCTTAGGACGTGACTTCAATTCGGAGCAAAACTACTCCGATGCGATTGCCTATGAAATCGACCAAGAGATGCAGCGTATGATCAAAGAGCAATATGCGCGCACAAAAGAAATTCTAACGGAAAAACGTGATCTTCTAAACTTGATTGCTGAAACATTGCTTGAAGTGGAAACACTAGATGCAGGGCAAATCATTCACTTGAAAGAGCACGGCACACTTCCTGAACGTAAGTTTGAAGAGCCAGCAGTTGAAGAAGAAACGACAGATGCAACAGGCGCACCGTCTGATCCGACGACGGGTGACTTACCATCTGAAACATCTTCTCAAGATGCAGGTCCTGACAATCCAATTCAAGAAGACCGTAAATAATAGAAAGCGTAAGTGCCGCTCTGGTGCTTACGCTTTTCTTTCTCTTAATTGGCTGTGGTATGATTCAAGGTGAAATGAGGGACATGTATGATACTCGTAATGGATATCGGAAATACTAACATTGTGCTAGGCGTCTATCATAACGACCAGTTGCAACACCACTGGCGAATGGAGACGGATCGCATGAAAACGGAAGATGAATATGCGATGCAGGTGAAGGCCTTGTTTCAACACGTAGGTCTTGCATTCGAAGATATCGATGGCATCATCTTATCGTCTGTCGTACCGCCGATCATGTTTTCGCTAGAAGCCATGTGCACCAAATACTTTAAACAAAAACCTCTTGTTGTAGGACCGGGTGTCAAGACGGGCCTCAACATCAAATATGAAAACCCTCGAGAAGTGGGTGCAGACCGCATTGTCAACGCAGTTGCTGGCATACACTATTACGGAGCACCCCTCATCATCGTAGATTTTGGTACGGCAACGACCTATTGCTATATCAATGAACGCGGAGATTACATGGGTGGTGCAATTGCACCGGGCATCGGGATTTCGACAGAAGCGTTGTTCTCACGTGCGAGTAAATTACCGCGTATTGAGTTGACGATGCCTGGTCATATCGTTGGCAAAAATACGGTTTCTGCGATGCAGGCAGGAATCGTCTACGGCTATGTTGGCCAAGTCGAGGGAATCGTCAACCGCATGAAGCAAGCGGGTACGAAAAACGCAAAAGTCATTGCAACGGGAGGTTTAGCGCCGCTGATTGCTGCAGAAACTAAAGTCATTGACCAGATAGACCCCTTTTTAACTTTAAAAGGCTTGTATTTACTTTATAAACGAAATGAGAAAGTAGGAATAAACAATGAGTGATTATTTAGTACGCGCTTTAGCGTTTGATGGACAAGTACGTGCATTTGCAACACGGACAACAGACATGGTAGGAGAAGCACAACGTCGCCATGATACATGGCCGATTCCTTCAGCGGCACTTGGTCGTTCGATGACAGCCGCTGTTATGATGGGTGCGATGTTAAAAGGAGACGACAAATTGACGGTCAAAGTGGAAGGCAATGGCCCCGCAGGACCGATCATTATTGATGCCAATGCGCACGGAGAAGCACGTGGATACATTACCAATCCACATGTGCATTTTGATTTAAACGAGCAGGGCAAGCTTGATGTGCGTCGCGTAGTTGGGACAGAAGGTGCGCTAACAGTTGTAAAAGACCTTGGCATGCGTGACTTCTTTAGTGGCCAGGTGCCTATCGTATCGGGAGAGATCGCAGAAGACTTCACGTATTACTACGCAACGTCTGAGCAAGTGCCATCTTCTGTAGGGCTCGGTGTTCTTGTAAACCCAGACAACTCAATCCTTGCAGCAGGTGGATTCATCATCCAGTTGATGCCTGGCACAGAAGATGAAACGATCACAGAAATTGAAAACCACTTGGCGCGTATGGAGCCTGTTTCTAAGCTGATTGAACGTGGTTTGACTCCAGAAGAACTGTTACAAGAAATTTTAGGAGAAGACAATGTCACGATTTTGAATAGCCAACCAGTATCCTTTAGCTGTAACTGTTCGAAAGACCGCTTTGGTGCAGCGATTATTTCTCTCGGACCAGACGAAATTCGTGCTATGATTGAAGAAGATGGCGGTGCTGAAGCGCAATGTCATTTCTGTATGGAACAGTATCACTATAACGTAGATGAACTGGAGACAATGATTGATGAGGCAAAACGTCCAAACTGAACCACGTAAATCAAAACGATTAAAAACAAAACCAGCCCTTCTTGTCATGGGAATCCTACTACTTGGAAACTTGCTATGGTTTATTGCTTGGCTGATTCCAAACGATACCGGCAACACGGAAACTGTTGCAGAAGTAGAAGGAGAAGCGATTCGCCATGAGGAATGGGTGGCTGAGATGGAATCGCGAGTCGGTCGTGAGTCATTAGAAGCCTTGGTGAACGAAAAAGTAATGGAAGCGGCAGCGGAGAAACATGCGATTGAGGTCACGGATGAAGAAATTGAGCTTGAGCTCGCTCTTTACCGCAGCGCAACAGAAGCTACGGATCAAACTTTTTTAGGGTTGAATGAAGAGCAGATGACCAAGAAAATTCGTGCACGTATCATCTTGGAAAAAGTGCTTGCAAAAGATGTCGTAGTGGAAGACTCGGCACTTGAGGCCTATTATGAGCAAAATAAGACACTATATGAAATACCAACTTCCTATGATGTCAAAGCCATCTTTGTACCTTCACAAGAAGAGGGTGACTCTGTTCGACAAGAACTTGAAAATGGATCGTCTTTTGAAGGGTTGGCACGTGAGCGCTCTACAGATGCAAGCACAGCGTCTCTTGGTGGCTCCCTTGGCTTTATCAGTGCGAATACAACAGCGCTCGACCCAAATCTCGTACGTGCAGCGGGAGAACTTGAGCCGATGGAACTGAGTCAACCACTGCCACTTACGGATGGAAGCTTTGCAATTGTTCAGGTGCAGAGTGTATCTCCTGGCAACAGTTTTACATTTGAACAAGTGAAAAATCATATTCAACGAGAGCTGGCGCTTGAACAACTTCCACAATCCGTGACACCACGTGCTTTTTGGGAAGAATTTGATGCAAGCTGGGTATATGATGGTAATAGGAACTAGTTGACAGACAATTTAGAGTATTGGTAAGATAACTAAAACCTATCAAAAAACTAGGAATTAGGAGTGAGCGTATGGCGAGAACAGCACAATCCATTACAGAACTAGTAGGGCATACCCCTATTGTGAAATTGAATCGTGTCACAAATGAAAATGATGCAGAAGTCTACGTGAAATTGGAGTATTTTAATCCAGGGAGCAGTGTCAAAGATCGTATTGCCCTTGCAATGATTGAAGCTGCCGAAAAATCAGGCGACTTACAACCAGGTGCTACGCTTGTGGAACCTACAAGTGGAAACACAGGGATCGGACTTGCGATGGTAGCTGCTGCAAAAGGCTACAATTCTGTACTTGTCATGCCAGATACAATGAGTATGGAACGTCGCAACCTGTTGCGTGCGTATGGTGCTGAACTTGTGTTGACACCAGGCGCTGATGGGATGAAAGGGGCTATTGCGAAAGCAGAAGAACTAGCCGCTACAGAAGGCTACTTTATGCCGCAGCAGTTCAATAATGAAGCAAACCCTGAAGTGCACCGCTTAACAACAGGCCCTGAAATCGTTAAAGCCTTCGATACACTCGATGGTTTTGTTGCAGGGATTGGTACTGGTGGAACAATCACAGGAGCGGGTGGCGTCTTAAAAGAGAGCTTCCCGGGCATTCACATCGCCGCTGTCGAGCCAAAGGATTCCCCGGTCTTATCGGGTGGATCACCAGGTCCTCATAAAATCCAAGGAATTGGTGCAGGTTTTGTTCCAAACGTATTGGATACTGAGATTTATGACAGTGTCATCCAAGTATCGAATGAAGATGCCTATGCGACAGCGCGTGAAGTTGCAAAAGCGGAAGGGATTCTTGGTGGAGTTTCATCCGGTGCGGCTGTCTATGCGGCACTTGAACTTGCCAAGAAACTTGGAAAAGGCAAGAAGGTCCTTGCCATCATTCCATCAAACGGAGAGCGCTATTTGAGCACACCTCTTTACAACTTCGAAAACAATTAATTCTCTAGTTACTAGACCGTCCGAAGGGGCGGTCTTTTTTCTTTTCTAACGTCTCAAATACAGGTACACTTAAAGCACATTCTGGTGAAAAAAGGAGTAACCTCAGTGATCCAAACAACCGAAACTATCAAATTCTCAGCATCCAAAGATGAATTTTATTATGGCTACCAAGAACTCGCAAAAAAAGCGAGCCGCCATGCGTTACTGGAAAGTGCGCGCGGTGGTAACTTGAGCACCGCGGCTTTCCACCCATTCGCAACTGTGCACTCTACCGAAGATGGCATACATATTGAATGGTCGGACGGGCGTATCGAAGCGCAGCAAGGGGAATCGCTTACGCTAATTGAGCAGCTCGTCAACCGTTACGCTATTTCTTACAATCCAGAGCTTCCCGATTTTCAAGGGGGCGCACTTGGCTTTGTGACCTACGATTATGCACGTGTCATCGAAGTATTACCAGAGTCTACAGAAGACGACTTGGGAATTCCGATGAACTTCTTTTATTTATTTGATCATTGGGCGGTCTATGATATCGCACATGAGCAAGTAGTGTTGATGAAGTTACCGAATGCAGAGGTCGACTTAGCAACTTGGGCAGATGAATGGAAAGCAGCCATTCAACAAGGAATCGCTACGCGTCTATTTGAAGCGGGAGCTGCTCGCGAAGTTGTTCAAGACGACAGCACGTTGCATGTCTCAATGAGTGGTCCTCAATTTGAAGCGGCTGTTCGTCGTATTCAAGAGTACATTGCGCAAGGAGATGTATTCCAAGTCAATTTATCTGTGCGTCAGTCGAAAGAGCTTGGTGTCGAGCCGGCTGTGATGTATGAAGCGCTGCGCACATTCAACCCATCTCCTTATATGGCATACATTCAAGCGGACGAGTTTGCAGTGGTTTCTGGCTCGCCAGAACTTCTTGTGAAGAAAAAAGGAATGGAGCTTTCTACGCGTCCAATTGCAGGCACACGCCCACGAGGTAAAGATGAAGCAGAAGATATCGCGCTCGCGAAAGAGTTGATTGACAACGAAAAAGAGCGAGCGGAACACGTCATGCTCGTTGACTTGGAGCGTAATGATCTGGGGAAAGTGTCACGGTATGGAACAGTGGAAGTAGATGAGTTCATGGTGATCGAGCGGTACTCACACGTGATGCATATCGTTTCAAACGTCAAAGGAGAACTTGGTCAAGAAGTGACGAGTGCTGCAATCGTTCAAGCCATGTTCCCAGGGGGTACGATTACGGGAGCGCCGAAGATTCGTACGATGGAAATCATTGAAGAACTTGAGCCTGTTCGCCGCGGTCTATATACAGGGTCTATCGGGTGGTTTGGCTATACGGGCGACCTTGAGTTCAACATCGTCATCCGAACGGCTTTTGTCAAAGACGGTATGGCGCATATCCAAGCGGGCGCGGGAATTGTGATCGACTCCATTCCTGCGGCAGAGTATATTGAATCCTTAAACAAAGCAAAAGCATTGTGGCAAGCAAAAGCCATGGCGGAAGGGACGAAACAGGCATGATTTTGATGATTGATAATTACGATTCATTCACGTACAATCTCGTTCAGTACATGGGCGAGATGGGACGCGAGATTCGCGTTGTTCGCAATGACGAAATCACGCTCGACGAAATCGAAACGTTGCAACCGGATATGATTGTTGTTTCGCCTGGACCGTGCACACCAAATGAGGCTGGCATCAGTCTAGATGTCATCACGCACTTTGCTGGCAAAATCCCGGTGCTTGGTGTGTGTCTTGGTCACCAATCTATTGGGCAAGCGTTCGGCGGGAAGGTCATCCGCGCGGAACGTCTGATGCATGGTAAGACATCGCCTGTTTTCCACGACGGTAAAGGTGTGAATGAAGGGATGCCGAACCCATTTCAAGCAACGCGCTATCATTCGTTGCTTGTCGAAAAAGACTCGTTACCAGAGTGTCTCGAAATCACGTCTTGGACAGAAGAGGGCGAGATTATGGGGCTGCGTCACAGGGAATTTGCGGTGGAAGGTGTGCAATATCACCCCGAGTCGATTATGACCGAGCAAGGGAAGAAGCTCATCCGCAACTTTATTGAAACGTATTGTGAACCGAAGGAAGTGTCGGTCTGATGGACTGCTGGAAAAACGGTGAATTTCTCACAAAAGAACAAGTCACGATTTCTCCCTATGATCACGGGTATTTATACGGACTCGGTTTTTTTGAAACATTTCGCACATACAATGGAGAAGTGTTCCTTTGGGAGCAGCACTGGGAGCGTCTCGAGAAGACGCTTTCTGCTTTTCGAATCGAGCTTACGTACACGAAACAAGAATTGCTTCAGGTTGTGCAGGGACTGACGCGACGAAATGGTGATGAAGACGGGTATTTTCGGTTAAATGTCTCAGCTGGTGTGCATGATATCGGATTGCAACCTGACCATTATCCGAATCCGACAGTACTAGTCATGCGCAAAGCGCTTCCGCCGACCGTGCGTGGTACAGAAAAGACAGCGAGTTGGATTGCAACACCGCGCAACTCACCGGAAGGGCCGACACGAGTGAAGTCGCATCATTACGGAAACAATGTGCTCGCGCGTTTCGAACTGCCTTCGCTTGCCGAGCAGGAAGGCTTTATGTGTACAGCTTCCGGAATTGTAGCTGAAGGTATCACTTCTTCTATTTTCTGGGTACAAAACGGGATGCTCTATACACCTTCCCTGGATACAGGAATTCTCAATAGCATTACGCGCCAGTGGTTGATTGACTACACGCACACAACTGGAATTCCAGTCAAAGAAGGGCATTATTCACGTGAACAAGTCGAACAAGCAGATGAACTTTGGGTGGTGAATGCGGTACAGGAAATTGTACCGATTCGAAAGCTCGAAACCTATCATTTCCCGGGAAATAATGGCGAAATCTATCGAAATGTACATGCAGCTTATGTGGATGCACTACCGAAAGGGGACGAACTAGCATGACAAAGAATTGGACGGCGCACGGTGTAACGCTCGATTTCTCAAAAGAGACGATTGTTATGGGGATTTTAAACGTCACACCGGACTCCTTTTCAGACGGGGGGCAATACAACTCTGTAGCACAGGCCGTTGCGCGTACGCGTGAAATGGTGGAACAAGGAGCTAAAATTGTAGACATTGGCGGAGAATCGACACGTCCTGGCTACACACCGATTTCTGATGAAGAAGAAATCGAACGGGTCGTTCCAGTTATCCGTGCCATTCGTGAGGCCAAAATTCCAGTCTTTCTTTCTATTGATACATATAAATCTGCTGTTGCAAAAGCGGCACTAGATGCAGGAGTCGACATTTTAAATGATATTTGGGGTGTGCGACGCGATCCGGGCATTGCGCAACTAGCTGCGGAGTACGGAGCACCATTGATTTTAATGCACAATAGAGAGTCGGCGAATTACCAAGACTTCTGGTCAGATGCGAAAGCGGACTTGGAAGAGTCGCTGAAGATTGCGAAAGACCACGGTGTTCATGATGAACAAATTTGGTTAGATCCAGGCATCGGGTTTGGGAAGAACACGACTCAAAACATTTTCATGATGCAATACCTTCCGGAACTTGTGGCAATGGGGTATCCCGTGTTACTTGCAACTTCACGTAAAAGTCTGATTGGCAATGTCTTAAAATTGCCTGTAGAGGAGCGAGTTGAAGGGACAGCTGCGACTGTAAGCTTCGGTATTGATAAAGGGGTGCACATGGTGCGTGTGCATGATGTAAAAGAATTGGTACGGACAACACGTATGATGGATGTCCTCGTTGGCAAAACACACTATGTGGAGGAAACCTAATGGATAAAATCTACTTAAATGATATGCAATTTTATGGCTATCACGGCGTGCTTCCGGAAGAGACCGTCCTTGGACAGTTGTTTCGTGTCACGGTCGAGATGGCAGTCGATTTAAGACAAGCGGGCGAGACGGATGATTTGGCTGCGACTGTTAATTATGCGGAAGTGTATGCGTTGTGTAAGGAGATTGTAGAAGGCCGTCCCTATCAATTGATTGAGTCGGTCGCTGAAAAGATTGCAGCTGCGATTCTCGATGGATACGCGGAGCAAGTGAAGGGATGCAAGGTGTTGATTGTGAAGCCAACACCTCCTATTGCTGGGCATTACGCATCTGTGGCTGTTGAAATTACACGAGGTGAGGTATGAAGAAAGCGTACTTGTCAATCGGCTCGAACATGGGCGACCGCCTACAGTTCTTAAAAGACGCCGTCCAAATGGTGCAATTTGACCCAGAAATCACAGTAAAGACGGTTTCTTCTATATATGAAACAGATCCTGTCGGCTATACGGACCAAGCTGCTTTTCTAAATATTGCAGTCGAACTTGAGACGACACTGTCTCCGCATGAACTGCTCGCCGCATGTCAACGAATCGAACAAGAACTTGGGCGTAAACGTATCATTCGCTGGGGGCCACGGACTGTGGACCTTGACATTTTATTGTATAATGATGAAAATATAGAGTCGGATGATTTAGTCATTCCGCATCCGCGCATGGCAGAACGTGCTTTTGTAGTAATCCCACTGGCATCGATTTCTACGGACCCAGCACTTCATCAACTGGCAGCGGAATTCGATCCCGAGAAAGAAGGCATTCGCTTATGGACAGCATTCGATGGGGACGACGCATTCGTGCATACCGAAAGTTAAAACGGATGAGCCAGATTGAATTGGCGAGAATCCTGCAAATGGCTCCAGCGACGCTTGGTAAGATTGAACGAGGTGTCAATGAGCCGACAGAAGTACAATGGATACAGATTGCCCAAGCCCTTGATATAGAATTAGAAGAACTTAAAGGTAGTAAGGAAGGTGAACAACGTGACACATAAGCCAACGAAGCCGTTCTCGATCGGCGGCATCGAGATGGACAACCGCGTTGTACTAGCCCCGATGGCGGGGATTTCAAACTCGGCATTCCGTTTGACGGTCAAAGAGTTTGGCGTAGGACTCGTATATGCTGAGATGATCAGTGACAAAGGAATTGTCCAGAAGAATGAGAAGACACTGAGCATGCTGTATATCGATGAGCGAGAAAATCCATTGTCTCTCCAAATCTTTGGAGGCGAAAAAGACACGCTCGTTGCAGCCGCTCAATATGTCGACCAAAATACAACCGCTGACATCATCGATATCAACATGGGATGTCCGGTCAATAAAATTATCAAGTGTGAAGCGGGTGCCCGCTGGTTACTTGACCCAAATAAGATTTACGAGATGGTCTCAGCTGTTGTCGACAAGGTATCCAAGCCCGTAACAGTTAAGATGCGTATCGGTTGGGACGAGGACCACATCCTTGCCGTAGAAAACGCGCAAGCAATCGAACGTGCAGGGGGCGCAGCAGTTGCTGTTCATGGACGCACACGTCAACAGATGTATGAAGGTCATGCAGACTGGAACGTCATTCGCGATGTGAAGCAGTCCGTTTCTATCCCGGTCATCGGAAATGGAGACGTGGAGACCCCGCAAGATGCGAAGCGAATGCTCGATGAGACAGGTGTAGATGGTGTGATGATTGGCCGCGCAGCTCTCGGTGACCCGTGGATGATTTACCGTACAGTAGAGTACTTAGAGTCAGGTGTACTGAAACCAGAGCCCTCTGTTCGTGAAAAGATTGATGTTTGCTTACTTCACTTTGAACGTCTTGCACAATTGAAAGGTGAGAAAGTAGCTGTACGAGAAATGCGCAAGCATGCCTCGTGGTACTTGAAAGGTATTCGCGGCAATGGTCGCGCTCGCACCGTCATCAATCAACTCGATGATGCAACAGAGATGAAAGCGTACTTGAATGCATTTGCAGAAGAGGCGATGACATCACAAGAAGAAATCGCGTATGTCTAAACAGAGCTATCACCTAGAGGTGGTAGTTTTTTTTATGGTAATAAACTGAATTCGCAGACTTCAGTTCAACGAGATGAAGTTTAAACGGAATTTGTGTACAATAGAACTATTGCAATCTGGCGTAGAACAGAGCGAAGGAGTGACACTATGTCGAACATGGAAGAATTAAACGATCAATTACAGGTGAGACGTCAAAAGATGACGACAATGCAAGAGCAAGGCATGGATCCATTTGGAACACGTTTTGACCGCAGTCACCTGAGTCATGAAATAAAAGAGGAGTTTGAAGGATACACGAAAGAACAACTCGACGAAACACTACATGAAGTCATCGCTGCAGGGCGCATCATGACAAAGCGTGGAAAAGGAAAAGCTGGCTTTGCGCACATTCAAGACCTGGGTGGCCAAATCCAGATTTACGTTCGTAAAGACGCAATCGGTGACGAGGCGTACGCAACATTCCTTACAGCTGATCTTGGAGACATCGTCGGTGTGAAAGGTTTAGTGTTCCGCACAAACGTTGGAGAACTTTCTATTAAAGCGACGGAATTTACGTTTTTGACGAAATCCCTTCGTCCGATGCCGGAGAAGTTCCACGGCTTAAAAGATGTTGAACAGCGTTACCGTCAACGGTACCTAGACCTGATGACAAGTGACAGCAGCAAAAACACATTCATCACACGTAGCCGTATCATCCAAGCGATGCGTCGTTACCTGGATAACGAAGGTTTCTTAGAAGTAGAGACACCAATGATGCATTCCATCGCAGGTGGAGCAGCGGCTCGTCCGTTCGTTACGCACCACAATGCATTAGATATGGAACTCTACATGCGTATCGCAATCGAACTTCACTTGAAGCGTCTGATTGTCGGTGGTCTTGAAAAAGTATATGAGATCGGTCGTGTCTTCCGTAACGAGGGCGTCTCGACTCGTCACAACCCAGAATTCACAATGATTGAATTGTACGAAGCATACGCAGACTATCAAGACATCATGAACCTTACAGAAAACTTGATCGCCCATATCGCACAAGAAGTACTTGGTTCAACGACTGTTCAATATGGCGATGACCAAGTCGATTTAGCACCAGGCTGGAAACGCTGGCACATGGCAGATGCAGTGAAAGAAGTGACAGGTGTAGACTTCTGGCAAGAGATGACCAAAGAACAAGCGCATGCTTTGGCAAATGAGCATGGTGTAGAAGTGAAACCTTCTATGGAAGTAGGCCATGTATTGAATGAGTTCTTCGAGCAAAAAGTCGAAGAGTTACTTGTACAACCGACATTCATTTACGGACATCCGGTAGAAGTATCTCCTCTAGCGAAGAAGAATCCAGAAGACGGTCGCTTCACAGATCGTTTCGAATTGTTCATCGTTCGTCGTGAGCATGCGAATGCCTTCACGGAATTGAATGATCCAATCGATCAACGCGAGCGTTTTGAAGCGCAGCTTGTGGAAAAAGAAGCAGGAAACGACGAGGCGCATGAAATGGATGATGATTTCATCGAAGCGCTTGAATACGGAATGCCTCCAACAGGTGGACTAGGGATTGGTATCGATCGTTTAGTGATGTTATTAACGAACTCACCATCGATTCGTGACGTCCTTCTCTTCCCATTAATGCGCCACAGAGAATAGTTTAATAAATGAGAGAGCCCTTGCCCCAAGGAATATCGGGGCAAGGGCTTTTGTTTTGTTTGAGATAGAAGTTGCGCGAATTGTTTTTCTTCTTGTAAGTATTCAGATGAAAGCACAATATCTAGTGAACAGTAGCAAGCATTCGACTAAATGTTGAATGCGGGAAACTTTGTTGAAAAAAGTTGAGTGAAAGTGCTTGTCTCTATCAAAATCCCGTGCTATAGTAATCAAGTTGCTAAATTACGAAATGCATCGAGAAAACTTTTTCAAAAAAGTGATTGACATCACGATTCGTAATTTGGTATCATAGTAAAGTCGCCAAAACGAGCGGCGCATAAAATGAACATTGAAAACTGAACATGCAAGACGTCAAGATAGAGCGTCACTGCCCCGACCCCCGTTGGGTGTGCGTGACGCAAACACGAACCAAGTCGCATCCTTTAACGGGTTGTGATGGACGTTCAAAAATGGACATCATTATGATGCCAGCAACAAAATGAGCTTACATTAAGTTCTCTATTATGGAGAGTTTGATCCTGGCTCAGGACGAACGCTGGCGGCGTGCCTAAT